>JALOPK010000386.1 GCA_025453925.1 Candidatus Eiseniibacteriota bacterium
GCCTCTGCCATAATCCGCACAATCTGGTCCGCAGTGAATCGATTCCTCTTCATCTCCATCCCTCCTTCCCTCCCATATACACTGTCCGATTCCCGGGGGACACTCCAGACGCTGCACCAACCCGACCTGCAGCGGCAGCGGCAATCGTGGCTGATCCCGCATCCAACGGCGTTGGACCGAGACCGGCTTCTAGGGGGAGCCACTCACTCTGCCGACCCAGCCACCGAGGCAGTCGCCGCCCAGTTCGCTCTACGGTAGACCGTGAACGGTCTACCGTAGACTTCCTCGGAAAGCCTCCCGTTCTTTTCTGTGGCCCGTCAGGGGTCGGAGCCGTTACTTGGGCAGTTCTTCAAAGCCTTCCCGTCATGATCCCGTCTGTGCATCATCCGGCAGGTTCGCTCCGCGCAATGCGCCGGGGATTACCGACAGGGATCTGTGGATCAACCGTGCGGATTCCCATCGGGAGTCCCGGGAGTATGCCATGAGTTCAGACCTCCATACCGCCTGCCAGACCGACACACTGGCCGGCAGGGTGCTGCACGATACGGGTGTGTCGGTCACGGAATGCTACCAATGCGGCAAGTGCTCGGCGGGATGCCCGTTGGCCGACGAAATGGACATCACGCCCAGCCAGACCCTCCGCATGCTACAGCTTGAAATGCCGGACTTGGACGAGGAGGTGCTCCGCTCCTCCACCATCTGGCTCTGCCTGACGTGCGAGATGTGCTACGCGCGGTGCCCCAAGGAGATCGATCTCCCGAAGGTAATGGATGCTCTCCGTGCGGAATCGCTCCGCCGGAAGGTCGCCAATCCCAAGGCCAGGGATATCATCGCGTTCCACAGATCATTCCTCGACTCCATCCGGACCTGTGGGCGCCTCTACGAGATTCTCCTGATCGTGGCCTACAAGATGCGCACACGCCACCTCCTGCAGGACCTCCTGCTCGCGCCCAAGTTGTTCGTGAGGGGCAAGCTGAACCCGATCCCAGAGCTGATCCATGGCCGGGATCACATGGCGCGCATCTTCGCTCGCGCCGCCAACAAGGAATCGCAATGATGAAGATGGGATTCTACCCCGGGTGCTCGCTCAAGGGGTCGTCTCGGGAGTTCAACGAGTCGCTGTGTGCGGTGGCCGACAAACTTGGCATGGAGCTGGAGGAGATTCCTGACTGGAACTGCTGCGGCGCCACGGCGGCACACAACCTGAATCACGCCCTGGCCCTCTCGCTGCCTGCCCGGATTCTGGCACAGGCGGAGAAGGCCGGGATGGAAGAGATCGTGGTGCCGTGCTCGGCCTGCTACAACCGGTTGGTGATGACCCGCCGCGAGCTGCAGGAGAGCGCCACGCTCAAGGCCGAGATCGCCGACATCATCGAGATGGAACTGGCCCTGACCGCGGTTCCCCTCAACGTCATCGACGCCCTCGACCGGGCGTTGGCAGGCTCCGCGCTGGAGTCACTGGTGGTGGCGCCTTTCGCCTACAAGGTGGCCTGCTACTATGGGTGTCTGATGGTGCGCCCTCCCAAGGTCATGCAGTTCGACCAACCCGAAGACCCCATGACCATGGACCGGATGATGGAGCGAGTCGGGGCCGAACCCATCGACTGGGCATTCAAGGTCGAGTGCTGCGGCGCCGGTCTTTCGGTGTCGCGCACCGATCTGGTCGCCAAGCTCTGCAAGCCCATCGTCTCGGATGCGGTGAAGCGGGGCGCGGAGGCGCTCATCGTGGCATGTCCCATGTGCCAGTCGAATTTGGACATGCGGCGAGCTTCGCTCAAGGGGCTTTCCGAAGCCGAGACGCGGATTCCCGTGCTGTACATCACTCAGGCCATCGGCGTGGCCCTTGGAATCGATCGCAAGGAGCTGGGGCTGCACCGGCATCTGGTGCCGGTGGCGTTGCCGAAGCCGGCCGCCAAGGCGGCAGGCGCATGAGGCCCGGCCTCAGGGAGGAGTAGGAATGGCGCGCATCGGAGTGTTCATCTGCCACTGCGGTGAGAACATCAGTGCGACGGTGGACTGTGCGAAGGTCGCTGAGACGTCGGCGCACATCCCCGGCGTCGTCCACAGCGTCGACTATAAGTACATGTGCTCGGATCCCGGCCAGAACATGGTGAGGGATGCCATCAAGGAGAAGAAGCTCACCGGCGTCGTGGTAGCTGCCTGCTCGCCGCGCATGCACGAGCCCACGTTTCGCAGGGCATGCGCCGACGCGGGGCTCAACCCGTTCCTCTGCGAGATGGCCAATGTCCGCGAGCACTGCTCCTGGGTGCATGAGAGGGGCGAGGCGACCACGGAGAAGGCCGCCGATCTCGTGCGCGTCATGGTGGAGAAGGTGCGGCGGAACCAGCCGCTCTTCCCCATCAAAGTGCCGGTGACCAAAACCGCCCTGGTGCTGGGCGGCGGCGTGGCCGGCATCCAGGCCGCCCTCGATATCGCCAATGCGGGACACAAGGTTGTCATGGTCGAGCGGGAGCCATCCATCGGCGGGCACATGGCGCAGCTCTCCGAGACCTTCCCGACTCTCGATTGTTCTCAGTGCATTCTCACCCCGCGGATGGTGGAAGTAGCCCAGCATCCCAATATCACCCTGTACACGTACTCGGAGTTGGAGAGCCTCGACGGCTTCATCGGCAACTTCAAGGCAACGATCCGCAAGAAGGCGCGCAAGGTCGACGAGAAGCTCTGCACGGGCTGCGGCATCTGCGCCCAGAAGTGCCCGAACAAGAAGATCCCCAGTGAGTTCGACGCAGGCCTGGGTACGCGGACGGCCATCTATGTGCCCTTCCCCCAGGCGGTTCCCAATAGGCCGGTGATCGACACCGAGAACTGTCTGTTCTTCCAGAAGGGCAAATGCCGGGTCTGCGAGAAGGTGTGCCCTACCAAGGCGATACGCTACGATCAGGAAGACGAGATCATCGAAATCGATGTCGGCGCCGTCGTGGCTGCAACCGGCTATGAGGTCAAGGGCTGCGACTTCTTCCCGGAGTACGGGCTGGGCAAGTACCCGGATGTGATCACGGGCCTTCAGTTCGAACGATTGGCTTCGGCATCCGGCCCCACTTTGGGTGAGATCAGGCGGCCGTCGGACGGCAAGGTGGCGGAATCCGTGGTGTTCGTCGCCTGCGCAGGCTCCCGCGATCCCGCCAAGGGCATCGACTACTGTTCGAAGATCTGCTGCATGTATCTGGCCAAGCACGCCATGCTCTACAAACACAAGGTCCACCACGGCAAGGCCTATGTGTTCTACATGGACATCCGCGCCGGAGGCAAGATGTATGAGGAGTTCGTGCGGCGCGCCATCGAGGAGGACCATGTTTCCTACATTCGCGGCCGGGTATCGAGGATCTACGAAGAAGACGGAAAACTGGTGGTGAAGGGTGCCGACACGCTTCTCGGCGGCAGACCCATCGAGGTGCGGGCGGACCTGGTGGTGCTGGGCACCGCCATGGTGGCCGGTGACGGCGCGGAGGAGTTGGCGCAGAAGCTCCACGTGAGCTATGATCCCTACCACTTCTTCGCCGAGGCGCATCCCAAACTCCGCCCCGTGGAGACCAATACCG
>JALOPK010000071.1 GCA_025453925.1 Candidatus Eiseniibacteriota bacterium
CCGGCGTCGGGGAGATCCCCCACGCGCAACTTGGGGCCTTGGAGATCGGCAAGGATCGCGACGAGGCGGCGCTCATCGTCGGCGACCCGTCGGATCGTGGAAATGGCCTGAGCCTTCGTATCGTGGCCGCCATGGGAGAAGTTGATCCGCGCGACATCCATCCCGGCACGTATGAGGGCGCGTATGGTCTCCGGCGAGCTCGTTGCAGGTCCGATGGTGCAGATGATCTTGGTCTGACGCATGGGGGTTCACTGCTCACTACAGTATAGGGTTTGGGCGTGCCGCGCCTCCCCGCTCCCGGGAGATCGAAGCAGATCCGGCCTCAATCGCGCGTACTCCCTGGGGAATAGCCCAAACTCCATTGCGGGAAGGACGCAGGTCAACGTGCGGTCTTGCGCAGATGCAGACCCCTGGAGCGGGCCGGCGGCAAAGCCTCAATGAGCCCCCTCCGAAGGCGTCGCGCAAGGGAGATGCGGACCCATGTTGCTGAGTGGGCGGTAGACACCGCCGGCGTGGGATGGCGAACCGAGGCACGCATGCGCATGCGATCAGCCTGATGACTCATTGACGCGCGGGGCCACGGAGGGTTTCATCTGACTCGCTCCCAACCCCGACCTTCGCCGTCGAGGAGGTAATCATGCCGCGCGTCGCGTCTGTCATCGCCGCGTTCTCCGTGCTTGCGGTCTCCCACGCCGCTGCTCAGCGCAATCTCGGCCTTCCGCCCGAAGGATTTCGCAGCGTCCACCAGGCGGAGTTGGAAGCCCATCGAGGCGAACCGCCGGTCTTCGTGCCCCATGTCTGGCCCTTGGCGCCCTTGGCAAGAGACCGGGGCCCGGCCTTGAGTCGCGAAGTCCTGGGGTACTACCCCTACTGGGTCAGCGGCTACTCCAGCCTCCGGTGGGACCTTCTGTCGACGCTCGCCTATTTCTGTGTTGAGGCCAACGGCGACGGATCCCTGGGAGCCCTGAATGGGTGGCCGGCCACAGGTCTGATCAACGAGGCGCACCTCAACGGGGTTCGCGTCGTACTCACGGTCACGTGTTTCAGTTCTGCGACCATCACGTCCATCCTGAACTCGCCAGCCAACCGCACCAACCTGGTGAGCAACCTGCTGGCCCAGGTGCAGGCCGGCAGCGCTGACGGCGTCAATGTGGACTTCGAGGGCATGCCCTTGGCCCAGAGGGACAACCTGACCTTGTTCATGCAGGAGCTGTCATCGACGTTCTACGCCGCCATCCCGGGATCACACATCACCATCGCCACGCCGGCTGTTGACTGGTCTGGCGCATTCGACTACGATCAACTCGCCTCCGCGTGTGACGGCCTCATGGTCATGGGCTACGACTACTTCTGGAGCGGAGCGCCCACCACCGGCCCCGTCGCGCCGTTGGACGGCTATTCCTACGATGTCACCTGGACGGTGAATGACTATCTCTACTACACCGGCGGCCAGAACGAGAAGATCATCCTGGGCTGTCCCTACTACGGGTTCGACTGGCCCTGCACGGGCAGTCTCCCCGGGGCATCGACGACCGGCGCCGGCACGGCCAAGACCTTCCAGGTCGCCGAGCCTCTGGCGCAGGCATACGGCAAGCAGTGGCATGTGCCCTCGTCGACGCCGTGGTATGCGTACAACTCAGGGAGCTGGCATCAGTGCTGGTATGACGACTGGGTGAGCCTCGGTGCGAAGTACAACCTGTTCGTTACCCAGGACTTGCAGGGGGCGGGGATCTGGGCGCTCCGCTACGACAGCAATCGCGTCGAGCTGTGGGATGCGCTGGATCGCTACTTCGGCACGGTACCTCGGGATCTGAGAATCGTGAACGAGGGCGAAGGGGATCTCCGTGTGAGCTGGGCGGCAGTCAAGGGCGCGACGTCGTATCGCCTGTACCAGAGCAGCGACGGGGTGAACTTCGACGGCGGCACCCAGGTTGCGGATACGACAGTGATGCTGCCAGATCTGCCCATCGGTTTGGTGCACTACGTCAGGATGGCAAGCATTGTCGCCGGCACCGAGAGCCCGGCAGGCGAGGTGCTCGGCGCCAGGGCATCGGTACTTCCGGCATCCGCAATGGTTGTGCACGCATTCGACCGGCGGTGGAGCGGCAACACCCGCGACTACATCCGCCAGCACGCCTCATCCCTCGCCAACCTCGGAATCGCTTTCGACGCGTGCAGCAATGAAACGGTGGTCGATGGCCGGGTTGCCCTGGGCGACTACGAGGCGGTGGATTGGATCACCGGCAATGAAAGCACCAGTGATGAGTCATTCGCATGGGGCGAACAGGAGATGCTGACGGACTACCTCCAGGCGGGAGGGGCGGTGGTCCTCTCCGGCTCGGAGATCGGCTACGATCTGGAATCCCAGGGAAGCGCGTCGGATCAGGCATTCTATCACGACTACCTGAAGACGGACTACACGGGAGACGACGCAGGTGTCTATCAGGCCCAAGGATCCGCCGGGAGCATCTTCGCGGGCGTGACCGCTTTCGGCTTCGACAATGGCACGCACGGGACCTACGATGTCGCCTACCCCGATCGACTCAGCGCCTATGGCGGCAGCAGCGTTTGTTTGACCTACACCGGCACGGCCTACAATGCGGGCGTGCAGTTCGCCGGGACGGTTCCCGGGGGAAGCGCGCCTTGCCGCGTTGTCAGCCTCGGGTTTCCGCTGGAGACGGTCTACGCGTCCGCCGCTCGGGACACCCTGTTCTCCCGGATCATGGGCTTCTTCGGGGTTGCACCAGAGCCGGATGTCGTGCCCCCGGAGGCCGTAGGCGACCTCGTGGTTACCGCATCGGGGGCCGACTTGCTGTTGGCCTGGTCTGCGGTGACACAGGACACATTGGGGTCGGCGGAGACCATGGGCCACTACACCGTGTACCGGACGAGTGGCGCGTGGTCGGCCATCACTCCGGCGGACTCGGTGGCGGCGGTGCCGACTGCTGGGTGGACCCATCCGGCCGGTGTTCCCGGGAGTGGGCTGGCTGCCTACTACGCAGTCAAGGCGGTTGATCAGGAAGGCAACTCAGCAGCCATTTCGTCCCGCTCCGGCAGCATCAGCTTCGCGCTCCCATGACGTCGCGAACCAGGTTTCTCCCGCCCCGAACTCTCGCCGCTGCTCTCTGGTTGTGGGGCCGTCGTTGAGGAGTCCCGGAAGCTGAACAGGATGAGCAGGATCCCCCCGTACGCTGCCGCCGCGGCGTAGAACATCACCGCGTATCCGGTCACTATCGGGAGGACGAGCGACACCACGATCCCCAGGATGGAGAACGAGATGTCCGTCGCATATGCCAGCACCACGTGTGCAGAACCCTTGGCCTGGGCCCGTTCGAGCAGGAACGGGAAAGGAACGCCTATCAGAAGCCCCAACGGCAGGAAGACCCCTCCGCAAAGTGCGATTCGTCCGGCGAGCGTCAAAGACGCCAAGCTCCCCGTCATCGACTCCGTGAGAGCGGGAAGGCAGAGAATCGCGGCTACAGTCAACCCGAGCAGACCCCTGACCATCGCGGCCGGCACCGGAGTGCGGCGCAAACCCATCAGGAAGCTGGTAACCCCGGCACCGATGAGCACGGCGGTGATGACAACAGTGCCGGCCAAGTACGGCGCACCGAAGACGGGGACAATCCTCTGTATCAGCACGGTGACAATGGTCATGAATCCAAACCCCGTGAAGGCTGCGTACGCCACCTGCTTCCTGGCAAAGAACCGATCGAGACCTGAGAACACGCCGCCGCGTCGGGCCCGGCGAACCACGAACGAGACGGCAGCGAGTGAGGTGGCGAGCAGGAAGGCAGCAGCCTCTCGTACCGGCGCTGGCGGTGTCCTCCCCGCTATGTAGAAGAAGGGGCGGTTATTCGTGGTCGTCTTGGCCATGGCGGCGGTCCGCAGGAAGGAGGCCGAGTCAGTGAGCACCGCGAGGGAGGAGTCATCGGAGACCAAGTTCAGCAGTCGTGATCGATCGATGCCTCCCGGCTCGTAGATCATGAAGATGCCCCTCCCGGCCTCGTGCCGTGTCGTCAGAACCGCCGTGCAGTCGGGGTTGATGCCGAGCTCAAGCATGTTCCTGAAGAGGTGCACGGCGACCGTCGGGTAGGTGTTGATCATGGCCTGTCTCCCATACTCGTTCATGCTTTCCGCGAGATGAATGAACAGGACTCCCTTGGCACCAAGTGACTCCACGGCTGTTCTGAGCCCTTCGACGGTGTAGAGGTAGTTTTCCGCCTTCACGAGGCTCTGTAACGAGGACGCGATGAATGAGTCGGCGACGGGATAGATGATCAGTGAGTAAGGCCCGGGATGCGACTTCAGGTACGAGAGCCCCTCCCATGACAGGTAATTGACGCCGGGAGAGAGCAGATAGGGGGCCTCATCTGCGTGCGAGAGGGTGAATGCGACCACGGCAGGGTCGAGTTCAACCGCCACGATGCTGTCGGCTCTCCCGGAGAAATAGCCGACTTGGGGGGCCGCTCCCGCTCCGATAATGATGACGCGTGAGAGATCTCGTGGATAGGAGTACAGCGGCGACGGCGCCATGCGGAGTCGTTCGGCAGGCGAGGCTTCCTGCGTGATGAGCGCCGTCGTCCCAAGGTTATCGTATAGCACGACGTAGAGGCCATCGGCTTTCGTGAAGTTGAGCTTCCTGTAAGGAGACCATCCGATGTATTCGGTCCGATAGTCGCCGAAGAGAAATCCCCTAGCGGTGTCTACGATTCTGTCCGGCACACTTCCGTACTCTCGATCGCGGGCGCTCTGCAGGAGATCGAACTCCCGAACCGACGGAATGAGCGCGGCGTAGACCGCACCTGATGCAGCGACAGCCAAAGGAAGTCCGACCCTGATGCCATAGCTCCGCCGCGGAATCTCCATGATGATGATGACCAGCAGGAGAGAACCAAGAACCGGAAGGAAATAGAGCACCAGGGGATCGGCAATCGAGACAAGGACGATGGGCAACGCGCCTCCGAGAGCGGAGCCCGCAATGTCGCATGCCCAGGTTCGCAGGAGTCCGCCAGAATCCGCGGCACATGTGAGGATGTGGGCCAAGACGTAGCCGAAAAGAACGTAGACTGCAACGAAGAAAGGATACAGCAAATACATGCAAATCATTATGTAGTCAAAGAAAGCAGATCTTGATACGAACTGCAAGAAGACCAATGAGAAAACAAGCACGAAAAGAATCAGCAGAAAGAGGAGAGCAGGCAGAAATGGCACGCATGCAAAGATGCGCGAAGGAGGCTTTCTGTGATGAGAAATCCAGATGAAGTTCCCAAGTCCGAGTCCTAAGATCGTTGAGGCATAGACGAAGAACGACGCAAGCGTGAACCCGATACGTATGCCGGAGAGGATCCTGAGGAGGAGTAGTTCGCTGCTGATGACGGAAAAGGCCGCAAGAAAGGCGGCCAGGTGCGTCTTTGGTGGAGCGAGCGGCCTGAAGGTCATCCGGCCCTCCTGTCGGTTGTTCCCCGTTCAGGGATTAAGGGCTCAGAAGGAACCGGGGCCTTCCCCGCCATGCTCACCGAGTGCACTGCCTCGACGCGCGATAGTCGACAGGCTGCTTGCCGGAATGTGCGCATGATCCACGAAGGGTCACATGGGTGAGACCCTTGTTGGAGAACGTAATCAGAGCTCGTTGCGAACCCATCACGAGGGTGGCTCGATGCCGACGCCCTGAATCACGAGAAACCGCCGACGTGTAGCCACGCCGCTCTGCGGCGTATTGCACGGCAGGGACTGCCGTGGCGACAGTGCTTCGGCGACAGGCCGTATCGAGAAAAGCCGGTCGTGTCATTACGGCCCCAGGGCTCCCTTCTGCCCTGAGGCCGCACAGATCCTGTCGAGCAGTCCTCCGTCGCATACCCGATGTCAAGGCTACACCCAGAGAGAACCCCGGGCTGTGCCGGGGAGGGGAGCCGGAGGCAGACGGAGACAGTTGCACAGTCCATCGTCATTCCTGGCGAGTGAAACGAGGCTCGGGATCCGGGAGGAGTAGCGCTGGATCCCCGTCCCCGATCGGGTCGGAGCCAGCTCTGCACGAGCATGACAGTGGGGCGAAGATGGGAAGAGGAGAAGAGATGGCCGGGTTCGGCGGTCTCAGACGGGTGCGGGCAGGCCTGTTTGAGAGACCGGCACTCGCAAAATCCCCGGCTTCGCCGGAGGTTGTCGACTGGCCGGGAGAACGCAGCGCGGACTCACCATCGCCGTATTCCCGGGTCACTGGCCTCTCGAGCGTCGGATCGGATCCCTCTGCGCCCCGCCCCCGCCTCTCATCGCGTCTCGATCAGGGAGATCCGGAGTTTCTCGATGAGTCGCGCCGGGTAATAGGACTCCTTCGCCCGGCGTAACCCGGGATTGCCGAGATCCTGCTCGCGGTTGACGAACAGCGTCTCGCTCCATGCCTTCTCGAGGAACTGCTGGTTGATCATCGGATAGAGTCCGCGGACTGCCGGATCAGCCTTCTCGATGTGAATCACCACCGTGGTGCTGTTCAGGAGTTCTCCCACGCTGAATGCTTTCACTTGCCCTTCGATGAGGATCATCCCGCCTGCCAACGGGAGCGCCTCGAAGTGCACCAGGGTTTTCGCCACCGCTTCCCATTCTCCGAGCAGCCCGAGATCATCCTCGCACCGGCCCGCGCACCACGTGTCGGCCAGTTCCAGGCACGCACGGGCGTCGGGTTCGGTGAGCGGCGCGTATGAGAATCGGGTCGTCTGTGTGAATGCATTGATGTGATTGCGTTTCGCGTGGTAGTCACGCCCGGTGAGCTCGATCAGGGCTCGGGTGCTGTAGAGGTAGTCGAAGTGATCTCGAACGGGCTCTACCCGAAGGTCGTTCTCGCCCGCCATCTCCCGCGCGAACCAGCGATCCGCCCGCTCGATCCGAGGAGCCAGGGAACCCTTCTCGTCCCTGAGCCACCTCAAGAGCATCCGCGAAATGTCCAGCCTCGGAGGAGGACCGATGGGTTGGAGGGCCCATGCGTCTCCGGCCGTCCGCGTCGCCACGATGAACACCCAGTGTCGGTAGACGCTCCACTCGAAACCATAGTGCGTCTGCCAGATGAAGAGGTTCGTGAACGTGAGCTCCGAGGTTTCCGGCTGATAGCGCCAGATGAACGGTTGGAGGAAGTCGCGATCCTCCAGGGCCACGGGTTTGAAGGAAGGGTACAGAGGCAGATCCAGCATGGTGCAATAGTCCTCACCGCGTCACAACGGGCTCCTGCTTACGCCGCACGGCTCACCCCTGCGGTTGCGCGACACGCCGAATTCCCACCGCCCCGACCGGGGCACTGGGGGCTGAAGCGGAGGGAAGGCCGCCGGCTGCTCCGAGCCCGGCGGCCTCCCCAGACGGCCCGCAGCTCACTGTTCGAGCTGGTAGTCCATCTCGCCGACGGGCGCCGACGGCCCCGAAGGCCCCTGGGTTGTCGACACCGCGACGATGCGGTAGAAATGATTGACCGCTGGGTCGCCGGCCATGCCCGCGTCGGTGTAGGTGGTGCCGGTCGGTGACGCGATGGGCGTCAGGCCGCTGACCAGGAAGTGCGGAATCGTATGGCGGTACACGCTATAGTGATCGATGGTAACCGGATTGCCCGTGACATCCTGGGTGACCGGACTCCAGGTGAGGACGACTGCTCCGAGCCCGGTGGCGGAGGCCGCCACATTCAGAGGAGTGCGCGGCGGGGTGGTCGCACTGGTCGGCAGTGTCCCCAGGTACGGGCGCACATTGTAGGCGGTCATGGTGACGTCGACGTCGCCGGAGGTCGTCGGGTTGACCGCCAGAGTGACCTGCCCGGACGCATTGGTATAGCCCCAAACGTAGACTTCCGACGACTTTCTCAGGCACACCAGCGCACCATGAATGGGCCCCCTGGCCGGGGTCGTGACGGTGGCAGTCACATTGGTCGTGGTCCCCACCGCCACCTGGCTCGGGCTGAGTGTCACTGAGGAGGTCCCCGGCACGTCGGTGAAGACTTGGACCGACGGATCCCCCAATACAGTGTACTCGTGCATCCCCGAGTTCCGCTCTCCCGCGGTGAGGCCGGTGGCATGGTTCCACGCGTAGAGCTTGCCGGAGAGGAGGGATTGTCCCACCATGGTGGCGCCTGAGTCGGTCCATGCGAGGTAGATGCCCTGGTCCAATGGATCGTTGAAAAGGTAGGATGTGTACGCCTGTGAGCCGATGAAAGCTAAGGCCCCCTTGGGATTGGCGGGATCTTCGTAGTCTCTTCGGAGCAGGAGTTCGGCGGTCGTGGCGTAGTCGCTTGCGTCAAACCTGGCGGAGGAGCAACTCAAGACCGTCCACACACCGAGTTTGTTCGTGTTGTTCACGTAGTCGACGTCATACGACGAGAACGTGCCATTCCAGTCCGTGCCGTCGCAGCTAGAGACCCGGCAGTTGTAAAACGTCACGCCCTGATTCACGACGGGAAGAATCTGGCTGGAGTTGGCCTGGTTCTGGAACCGTTCGGTCACGTTCATGCCCCAGGCACTGAGTTCGTCACTGACGAAGTTCTTCGCCGCCGTAATGTGGTTGTTGACACTGGAGTCATAATGATTCGCTTTCAGCGTCATGAGGGCACTCTTCTGCCAGGTGCCGTTGATGTAGGGAGTCTTCTCGTAGCCTATGGTTTTTGCGAGCTGATAGTTCATCCGCGAGGCGTTCGAGTCGGGGAATCGTCCCACCATGATATCGGCAAACACGTCGCTGCCTTCGAGGTACGAGTACCACTGATCGTGAAACATGTAGCCCTGGTAGTAGAACTCGTTGTAGAACTTCTTGGTATAGATCGACCCCGCCTGGTTGTTGCCATTGATGTCGCCAACCAGGAGCACGAAATCAAGCCCATCGGGCCACGTGTCGTACGCATTCTGGATGACGGCCTTGGTAGCGTCCATGCATGCGTCGGAGTTCGGGTTGGTGTATCCCAGGCTCTCCAGGGTGACCACCTGGACGCCGTATCCCTGGCGCGTCTTCCACTCCACGAACTGTGGCGTCTGCGTGTCGAATGCCGTGCGCGAGACCACGATGTACCGCTTACCGGTTCCGCGATCCAGGCGCGTCAGATTCAGCGAATCATAGTTGAGCACGTGCTTGCGGTACATCCCCTCCCATGCGGGTGACACCGGGCGGGCTGGCCGCGTCTTCTCATTGAGCCCTGCGCCCCCGATGTTCTCGATGCGAAGGGTGAACCGGCGAGCGACATAGGATCGGTCCCCGACAGTCCAGCAGGGGGCGACCCCTACATCCACGACGCGCAAGTCACGCCAGATGCCGGGCTCGCCGACCGTCACCGTGGACAGCGGAACGTGCCGTGGATCGACCGTCTCGATCCGATCCGGATCCTCTGTGGGGGCGATCTCAGCTTCCACGACCGACACGCGGGCATTGCCCGTTGGAGCGATGGCCACGAGGCCTACTCCGACCGCCTCGCTGGCCGGCAGGCGCGCCGGGTCGTCCAGGGTAATGGCAACCTCAAGGAGGATGTCATCCGAGGACGATGGGAGCACCACGCCCGACGCGCGATACGGCGGCGGGGCAACCGCACCGAGGGCTCCGCTGCATTCGTGGAGAGGTTCGGCAGCCTGCGTCGGACCGGCGCAGATGAGGGCGGCGATCAAGAGGACTCCGAGGGCGGATCTCATGGGTGCACTCCTTGGGGCGGGGTGGGCTGCGGGGCGGTTGCAGGGCGGCATTGTCCGTCAATCGAGACGCAACACGGGGGGCGAAACAGCGGATGAACCACTACGCCGTCAAGCGTCGGCAATAGGGACTCGGGGAGTTCCGGCGGCATTGCCGCACTACCGCACGCAAGCCGCCCGCCCGCCAGAGGCACCCCGTGTTGAGGGTGGGTGCGGTCTCCCCATCGGGGGGCGGGGGTGGCAATCATCACGGCGTCACGAACTCCAGTTCGCCGACTGCCGGCGTCGCCGCACTCTGGTTGCCTGCGGCGTCCTTTGCGGTGACGCGGTAGAAGTAGTTCAGATTGGGATCGCCGAGGCCTTCGGTCATCAGGATACTGGTGGCCGTGGTTGTCGTCTGGGGCGTCATGCCCTGTACTTCAAAATAGGCCAGGGAAGTCCTGTACACGCAGTAGTGGTCCACGCCGACATTGTCCGAAGCAGGGCTCCAGCTCAAGGTGCCATCCTGGGCGAAAGCCGGATTGGATGGAGACGTCGGGGCCAGCACATCCCCTCCGAGCCAGGTCAGAGACCGGTCAAGCACCGTCTCGATGTTGTTCGGATCTGACCCGCCCGTCGCGAAGGCCTCCAGCGGGACGCCGAAGAACACCACCCGGTAGGTGCCCGACCCGCCGGACGGATACCGGATCACCACCGGATCCCCACTGCCATCCATGCTGAATACCGTGGCCGCGCCCGTGGCGGGATCAACCCGATCGGGCAAATCCGACAGGTCGGCATGGTAGCTGAGCCCCACGGCGGCGCCGTTGCCGATGGGATCTCCGGTCTCTCCGTTCACCGCGCTCCCACTGCTCGCGGTGAAGGCACTCACGTGAAGGTAGTTGGAGGTGAAGGCCTCCCCGCCATAACTGGTGGAATAGTTCTCGGCAGAAAGCAGCAAGGCGCCCCCTTCATCGAGGTACGACGACAGATTGGTCTGGTTCTGGCTCGTGACGCTGTTGGCGTTCTGATCACCCGCGGCCCACAGCACCGTCCGGTACATGCGTAGTGTGTCGACCGGTACGGTTTCCATGCCGGAATCATACGTGTTCCATCGCACGTAGGAACGCCCCCGCGCGTCCAGCGCGTCGGTGATTCGCGTCTCGGTGACTTCGTTGTCAGCGTCCACGAAGAGGAGTTCGCGGAGCCCGATGGTAAGGGCGAAGCTGCCGGACGTGGTGTAGAATCCCGAGTTGGCCGTGAGTTCGAACTGAATCGTCGCCACATGCGCCTGGGGGCATGACTGACTGATCTCCAGGCTGAATGCAGGGCTGGTCAGTTCGGCCCCCGCCGGGATGTTCCCGAGGTTCTGGGTGGACGATCCGTTGATGGATATGTAAGGATCCGACTCGCTGAGGGTCAGCAGTGCCGACCGGGCCGGCCCCGTGCCGTCGTTCCTGAGTTGCAGCGACATGTCCACCGTTTCCCCTGGGTCCGCGATGCCGGTGCCATTGCCCGTCGCGTCCAGCACTGGTGTGGCGAGCCTCACGACGACCGGGGCGCGCACCGTGGTGGAGAAACTCCCCGACCAGAGTGAGTCACCCGAGTGGATGGCCAGGCTGAACGGCACTGACGTCTGATCCGCCATCGTGCCGACGCGGAACCTGAATGGGGAGTAGGGGAGCGCGGTGCTGCCCGCGGCGATATTGCCGTAGTTTCTGGTGGCGTTGATCATGAGGATCGCCGGCTGGGCCGTGCTCAGCGTCGACTGCACCGAGGGCGCCGTCTGCGTGCCGACGTTGCGGAGTTGGATGTTCATGGACACCGTGTCTCCCACATCGGCGTAGCCGTCTCCGAGGATCGTGTTGGCGTCATAGACCACGTAGGGGCCGGATGTGGCCAGCACGGGCACGGTGGTGAGCACTGGTTGCTGGTTGTAGGCGGTCACCGTCAGGTCTACGTTCCCGATGGTGCCGGGAGTCGCGTTGAGCGTCACCTCGCCCGCGCCATTCGTGTACCCCCAGGCATAGACCTCGCCGGACTTGCGCAAGCAGACCAGTGCATCGGCGACCGGGCCTCTGGTCGGATCCGTCACGGTGACGGTCACGCTCGATGGCTGTCCCGCCACCAGAGTGGAAGGCACAACGGACGTGTTGGTGGTCTGGGGCACATCGGTCCACACCTGCAGCGAGGGATCCCCCAGAATGGTGTACTCATTCATCATGCACTCGCGGCGATTCGGATCGAAGCCGGCATACATGTGGTTCCACGCCCAGATCTTGCCCGACAGGAAGGCCTCACCAAGGATTGACTTGCCCGAGTCCGTCCAGCAGCGGTAAAACCCCTCATCAAGCGGGTTGTTGTACTCGTAGGCCGTGTAGGCCTGGGAGCCGATGAAGGCGACGGCACCCCTTGGCTCAGAGGTCGTCCCCAGCCGGAGCATCTGCTCGCAGAGGATGGCGTCATAGACCACGTAGGGGCCGGATGTGGCCAGCACGGGCACGGTGGTGAGCACT
>JALOPK010000387.1 GCA_025453925.1 Candidatus Eiseniibacteriota bacterium
AAGGCACGTTCAGAGCAGCGCGCCTGCTCCTTCATCGGTGATTTCATACCCAGCCATAGGGATGCAAGAAGGAGAGTGAGATTAAAATGCGGACCCCACGATCTTCCCCCATGGGCCTTGCGCTTGCGGCGATTACGATAGCAGCCGCCGCCAGTCATGCCGCCGCCGCGCCCCCGTCGCCGCCCTTGTTCAGTTGGTCGACGGTCGTGAACAACACGGACTTCATGCCGACCAAGGGCTGCGAGCAGGACATCACCAAGTGCCGACTCTTCAATAGCTACAACCAGCCTTCGGTGAATCGCGACGGCCTGGTCGTCATCCGGGCGCGCAGTCGCGGAGGCGAAGGCGACACGGGCGGCCACGAGGAAGAGCCTGAAGCCGGCGCCACGGTAACCAGCGCGGACGGCACCGAGCACGAGAACCAACCCGTCCACGGCATCTACACCCGCGACATGTCGGTTGCCGGCAGCCCGATCATCCGCATCCTCGACCGCAAGACCGAGGTCCCGCAGCCGAACAACGCCCACTACCCGCCGAGCAACCCGGAGCTCACCACTTTCATCGAGACGCCGTCGTTCCCGCGCATCGATAGGGAGTCGGCAACGATTGCCACGCGCGCGAACCACCCGCCGCTGTGGATCTATGGGTCCGAGGGCAACGAGACCCGGGTCGGCACCACGGGCATTTACACCAACCCGTTCGGTGACTTGATCGCTGGTGCCACTAAGCTCGGCGCCGTGACCGGCTTCGAGTTCTTCGCTGTCCCCGGCCTCGACCCGCCCGTCATGTTCGACGTGTTCCCCGGCGCGCCCGCGGTGACCGGCGGCAGTACCATCGTGTTCAAGGGCAACTATACGGTGGGGAGCGTCGGCAGGACGGGGGTCTTCTACCGGGACCTCGAGGACGAGGACGTCAACGGCGGGCCCGGCGGCGGCACGAATCCGGTGGTCCTGATCGCCAACAACACCGACACCCTCATTCCCGGGACCAGCAAGGTGTTCGGCTCCACCTCCCCGCCCAGCGCCGCGAACGGCCTGGCCGTGTTCGCCGGCTTCGACAACGAGGAGAACCCGACGCTGGGCGGCATCTACCTGGCGCCGATCGAGGAGTACGACCCGGGCACCAACCAGCCCGACCTCACGACGCTTGTGCGCATCGGCGACCAGGTCCCCGGCGAACGGAAGGGCGCCGTGTTCAACCGGCTGGGCGAGGGGGTCGCGTTCGACGGGCGCTACGTCGCGTTCTGGGGTGCCTGGGGCGCGATGCGGACGATCCGCCTGCACTGCCCGGCCGAGGGGAACAAGGACCGCATCGCGTTCTGCCTGACGCAGTGCCCGGAACCGCAGGGCTGCTCCGCCAAGGCCCCGGTGAGCCAGGGCATCTTCCTGCACGACATCGGCGCGAAGACGACGCAGGCGGTCGCGAAGGCGCCGACGCAGTACGGCGACTTCCTGTTCTGGAACTTCTCGGGCATGGTGCCTGGCGTGGGCGGGGGTGAGGACGGGAGCGAGGAGGACGGCGAACCGGCACGGTGGCGCTCGTCCGCCTTCGTCGCGGTCTCCGGCACCCGCACCGCGTTCAAGGCCATCAGCGGCAACCTGGCCGGAGTCTACCTCAGCCTGACGCCGGGACAGACGGCCGTCACCGTGGTCGACAACCGCACGGACGGCCAGGTGCTCGACCCCAAGGCGCCCGCGGGCTCCAAGGTCACCGAAGTAGGCATCGAGCGCGAGAGCCTGCGTGGCAACTGGCTGGCAGTCAGCGCCAAGATGGAGGTCGAGGGCAGCACCGAGGACGAGGACGGGATGGCGGGCGTGTACATCACGCAGTTGCCGCCCCGGTGAGCGGAGGGCGTGCGGGACGGTCCTTTGGGACCGCCTCCGGCGCAGGATGGCAATAGGACGGGCAGAGGGCGCAGCCCGATGCACATCGGGTCAGGCCCGATCGATGGAGGATCACAACGGTGGCGAGACCGCCATCACACTGCAAGGAGTCATCCATGCTCAAACGAACGGTCTATGCAATGACGCTGGCACTGGCGATGCTTGCCAGTTCCCCGCTGGAGGCAGGCAGATTCGGCCCACCCCCGCAGGCACAGCACCCGGCGACAGCTACTTATGTCGCCCCGACCGCCGACGAGGCCGCCGACATGCTGTTCATGCGCGAGGAAGAGAAGCTCGCGCGCGACGTGTACCTGACGCTCTACGATGCGTGGGGACTCGCGCCCTTCTCCAACATCGCTACCTCCGAGCAGAAGCACATGAATGCGATGCTGCTTCTCTTGCGCAAATATCGATTGCCCGATCCGGCCGCCGGAAATCTGATCGGCGAGTTCACCGATCCGGAGTTGCAGGATCTCTACAACAGGCTGGTCGTCGATGGGATGCGTAGCCCCGAGGAGGCGCTCATGGTCGGCGGACTCATCGAGGAGGTCGACATGGAGGACATCCAGTCCGCCATCGATCGCTCGACCCAATCCGACATCGACGCAGTCTACGAGAAGCTGATGTGTGGCTCGCGGAATCATCTGCGCGCCTTTGCCCGTGCATACACGGCACTGACCGGCATTCCGTACGAAGCTCAGATCCTCGATCAGGCGATCGTCGACGCGATCCTCGCGGCGCCGAGGGAGCAGTGCAATCGGCGGTGATGGTCGGGTGGTGCGGTCATCGTCACGCAGCGATCGGGCGCAGCGACGCCGAAGCTGTCGATGAGTTTGAACTTCGGAGTCGCATGCGCAGTCTGGACGAACGCTTCCTGCCTTTGCTTCAACTGGTTCCAGATGGTGAGCCTAGTCGGGGGCCTCATTGGTTTCCCATCCGGTCTCAGAGTGAACGTCGATATCTCAATCGTGGAACTTTGATGCCGTTGTCGCGACGGGGAAGCACCCGTCTGATCTCCCCTTAGAATTCTTCGGCTTGCTCACCGGCGGCGTCATAGGCTCGAAGCAACGCTAACGCGCAAGGTAGGGCCCCACGGGAGCCCCGGTGCGGGCGCCTATGGTCGCCGATCCGCGGATGACCATCGGATCATCGTCGCTGGCACTACCGGTATTAGATGGCGACAGGTGACTGCAGGCGGCCAACATAAGTACGCCAACGAGGACGACAAACGCGGGAGCGCGCTTTCTCAGGATGGGCATGGTGTGGGGCGGGACCTGATTGTGAGACGCAAGAGCGGTCTGCAAGGGCGAACGGGAGTCCTGCAGGGGTGCCGTGCCAAGAATCACCTTAAGGGCGCGTGCTTAGATCTTGGACGATGGCATCACGTAGCGAAAATAGATGTCGGTTGCCGTCAAATTCCGCCGTTGGGCTGTTGCCCGTGTGAACAATGACGACTTTCGCTATTGGGTCGACAAAGATGTTCTGGCCATTGGTTCCCCAGAACATCGGTCGTCCGCCAGAAGCCTGTGGTATCCAGACATGTAGGCCGTAGAACGAACCATCGCTCTCGACCCCTTCCCGACATCGGCGAGTTTCTAGTCAAAGGACCGGTCCGCTCCACTCACCGGTCGCTCGCCCCGTTTGGCGGGGGTATCAGCGTGCCATAC
>JALOPK010000072.1 GCA_025453925.1 Candidatus Eiseniibacteriota bacterium
CGGATCTCCGCCTCCCGGACCCGAGGTGGAGGAGGACAGGGGATTTACTCTGGGCCTGGTCAAGGTCCCCGGCACGGGGGCGCGCCCCGTCCGGCACGACGAGAACGATGTGTACTTGTGTGCCCGGCAGTCTCAGGGATTCGCCTCGACGTTCGGGGCAGGCCTTCTCTACGATGGAGCGGGCAACGATGTCTACCGGGCCGGCGGCAGGTACCTCCACCGACCGCTCCTTCCGGACGACTTCCAATCCTTGTCCCAAGGCTTCTCCATCGGTTTCAGACCCAGGGCGGGCGGAGGGATCGGGATCTTGGTGGACGAGGAGGGCAATGACTTCTACGCCGCCGAGGTCTACGCCCAGGGAGCCAGCTACTGGTACTCGATGGGCCTCCTATTCGACGGTGGGGGAAACGACCGGTACATGGCCACGCAGTACGCCCAAGGGGCGGGAATCCACCTGTCAGTCGGATCACTGTGGGATCGTGGCGGCGATGACCACTATGTGTGCAAGTTCGGTGTGACCCAGGGGACCGCCCATGATCTCTCGGTGGGGATGCTCCTGGAAGAAGGCGGCAATGACTACTACGTGGTGAGCGACGGCCAGGGCATGAGCATCTCCAATTCTACGGCCGTGTTCATCGACACTCAGGGAAACGACGTCTATGCGACGCCGGGCAGCGGGCAGGGTTCGCTGACCTGGGCACGGGGATTCTGCGGGGGAGGCGTGTTCCTCGACTTGGAAGGGCACGACACCTACCGTCGCAACGCGGACGGGGGGGACTCTACGGTCTGGTCGTCCGACCTGTATGCCCTCGGCATCGACTTGCCGCGGGATGTCATGCTCCCCGCGGAAACCATTTCAGAGCCCGTGCTCACTGCCGCGGATTCCGCGCGCCCGGTGGAGGAGTTGTTCGCGACCGCCTCCCTCTGGGAGGTTGGCAGTGCACGAGAGAAGGTGCGTCGGGCCCGGGCCGCCCTCCTGACCAAGGCGGAGGAAGCGCTGCGCTACGCCCTCGATAACAAGCTCGGCACACGGGATGGTCTGGAGTACCGTACGCTTGAGGAGATCGCCAAGGCAATCCCGGAGTCGTGCGCTGCGCACATCCTGCCGCGCCTCCACGATGGCCACCGCCACGTGGTGGGCAATGTCATTGCGCTGTTGGGCACGATGAAGCAGCGGGAAGCTCGTGGTCCGATGGAAGCTCTACTGAAGGACGACCGGCAATCGCTCCACTGGGCGCGGCTCCTGCAGGCGCTCGGCAGTATCGGCGATGGCGCCGCGGCTCCGGCCATTCGCCCGTTCCTCGATGATCCGGGGGAGCGCCGACGCATCCAGGCGGCGGTGGCGCTTGCGGCCCTGAATGATTCTCTCGCAATCCCTTCCCTGGTGGATCTGCTCGATGACGATATCCTGACGGTGAGATCCGCGGCGTCCCGCGCCCTTGTTGCCTTCGGTGCCGCGGCGGTAGCGCCGCTGGCGTCAAGGGTGGTTGCCCGGCAGCCATCGATTTTGCCCCCGAGGGCCGTGCCCGGTGTCGCCCATTGCGCGTTACATCTTCGGACCATGGGGCAGATCGCTGCCGCCATCCCTGATAGCGCGGATGCGGCATCTCGGCAGGCGAGAGGCGTCGCTCGCCGTGCGTTGATGCAGGCTCTGGATGCGTTCAGCGGTCCCTTCCCCGCTGAGCGTGCCGCCGCGGCCGAGGGTCTCCTGAGACTGGCCGACAGTGAGACCCAGGCCTTCGTCCGGCTCCGCATGCTCGACGAGACCGATGCACTGGTGCGTGGCGTGTTTCAGAGGGGCCTGAGGGAGCATCGGGTCGGGAATGCGTTTCGTTAAGCCAGACCTACTCTCAGATCTCCGGGAGTTCCCGGCGGGCTGAACCGTGCGCAGGAGTGGCGTGGGCGCCGGGGTAGGCGGCGCGTGTCCCGATGCGTCCCCATCGGGCCGAGCGCCGACGGTCTACCTGCTGGATTTCGCGTAGTGGCTGAATTTCATGAACAGTGACGCGCGACCCTGGCTAAGGGAGCGAAGCTCGGTGGCGTAACCGAACATGGTCGACATCGGGGCCGTGCACCGAATAGTGTGGCCTCTGGGGGTCGTCTCGATCCCGCTCACCCGTCCGCCGCGGGCGTTCAGCGAATCGACCACTCCACCCAAGGCCTCGGGGGGCAACACGATCTCGACCCAGACCTGGGGCTCGAGGAGCACGGGTCCCGCCTGCGCGCATGCATCCTGGAATGCCTTCGACGCGGCGCCAGCCACCGCGATGGCGCTCACGCTGTCCTCGGCGTATTCGATGCGATCCAGCCTGATCTGGACATCGATCATCGGATAGCCGAGGAGTACGCCGGAGCTCGCCGATGACCGCACTGTGCCTTCGGCGGCGTTCCTGAGGTCGGCGGGGACCATCGAAAGACTGGGCGACACCTCCACCACGACACCCGTCCGCGGTTCGCCACGGGAGACCCCGATCACCACCGTGGCGGCATGCAGTCGCCCACCCAGTTGCTTCTCGTAGCGAGAGGCAGCCTGGGAGGTCGACTCGACAGTCTCTTTGTAGGCGACCTGAGGCTTGCCTGTCCGGGCTTCGACCTGGAAGTTATCCGCGAGACGTTGCACGATGACCTCCAGGTGGAGTTCGCCCATGGCGGATATGACGGTCTGGCCGGTGTCCCGATCCTCCCGCACCGTGAAGGTCGGGTCTTCGACGCCCAGCTTTTCCAGGGCCCTGGTGAGGCGCTCCTCATCTTTCTTCGTGCGAGGCTCGATGGCTGCTGACACCACGGGTACCGGGAAGTCCATGGTCTGCGACAGGATGACGGGGCTCGTGGGCGTGCACAAGGTGTCGCCCGTCGCGGCTTCTCCCAACCCCGCCACCGCACACACGTCACCCGCCGTCAGACGGTCGAGCTTGAGACGTTTGTCGGCATACATGCGGTAGAATCGCTTCGGGCGCTCAGTCGCGTCGCGGATCGGATTATACACATCCTCTCCCGGCTCCAGAGTGCCGGAGTAGACGCGTACATACGTGAGCCGTGACTGGCTCTCCTGGTACATGACTTTGAAGGCGAGCGCGCAGAACGCCTCCTTCTCGTCAGGCACGAGATCGATCTCCCGATTGTCCGCCAAGGTCTTTGCCCGCACGGGCCTCCGGTCCTGGGGTGAAGGGAGGTAGGCGACGACGGCCTCGAGCAGCGGCTGGATGCCGATGTTGCGCAGGGCTGCCCCGCAGAGGACGGGCACTGCCGCACGGGCGCATGTGACCCGCCGCAGAGCGGCCTGGATGTCATCCGGTTCCGGGTTGCCGCGTTCGATCATGATGGTGAGCAGAGTGTCATCGCGATCGGCAATGGACTCCAGCATGGCCAGCCGGGCCGCCTCAGCCTCCTCGCGGTCGGCGTCACGTATCGGCTCCCGCCGGAAAGAGACCCCCTGGGTCCCCGGATCCCATGCCATCATCTCCATGGTCACCAGATCCACGATGCCGGCAAAGGAGTTGCCCGAGCCCACGGGCATCTGGGTCACCACCGTATCCTGGCCGAGCCGGTCACGAACCATGGAGACCGCGCGGGCGAAATCGGCGCCAACCCGATCCATCTTGTTGACGAACACGATGCTTGGGAGCTCGTAGCGCACCGCCCTCCGCCAGACGTTCTCGGTTTGGGGCTCCACGCCGCCGACGCCGCACACCACCGTGATCGCCCCATCGATGGCCATCAGCGAACGTTCAACCTCCACGGTGAAGTCCACATGCCCCGGCGTATCAACGAGGTTGATGATGTGGGCGCCCCACTGGAGCGTGGCGGCGGCGGAGGTAATGGTGATGCCGCGCTCGCGTTCCTGCTCGAGGTAGTCCAGCACGGTGGACCCATCGTCCACGCTGCCGATTCGATGGGTGGTCCCGGAGTAGAAAAGGAACCGCTCGCTTGTGGTTGTCTTGCCTGCATCAATGTGGGCGATGATGCCGATGTTGCGGATCATTCCTATGCGGCGGCTCATCGTACTCCTCCCATGTTCCGGGCATCCACGATAGCGGGGCACCCCCGGCCTTGGGGGCGCCCCGGTCTACGTTGCGTGGGGCTACTCGAGTATCACGAACTCCACACGCCTGTTCAACGCTTTGCCTTCGGGCGTGTCATTGCTGGCAATGGGGACCGACTCTCCGAACCCCCGCGCGTCCACGCGCAGCGGATCGATGTTGAACCTTCGGAGTAGGTAGGTGCGCACCGATTCGGCGCGACGCTGACTCAGGTTCACGTTGTAGGAATCGGACCCGTCGGCATCCGTGTGGCCCTCGATCCGCACTTTCATCTCGGGAACGTCCGCCAACAACTGGCCAGCCGTATCGAGTACCGGCAGTGATTCGGGCAACAGCTCGGCGCTATTGTAGGCGAAATTCACTCCTTCCAGACGGGTACGTTCGGGGCAACCCCACTTGTTCACCTTGATGCCGGGTGTCGTCCCGGGGCACTTGTCCAGTCCATCGAACACGCCGTCACCGTCGGAATCCAGCGGGCATCCATTGCGATCAACCGTGGCGCCGTAGGGTGTCCCGGGGCAACGGTCAGTGCCATCGGGCACACCGTCGAGATCCTCGTCCACGGGGCAGCCAAGACTATCGACGACCGCGCGAACCGGCGTGTCCGGACACTTGTCCAACCCGTCGAAGACGCCATCGCCGTCAGAATCGGTCGGGCAGCCATTGGCATCGACCCTGGCGCCGTATCGTGTGTCGGGGCAGCGATCCACGCCGTCGGGCACGCCGTCGGAATCCTGGTCGATGGGGCATCCTCGCTCATCCACCACCGTGTTCGGGCGGGTGCCGGGGCATTTGTCGAGGCCATCGGCAACGCCGTCTCCATCGGAGTCCAGCGGGCACCCGGCCCGGTCCACGGGCACCTGCGGCGGCGTGTCGGGGCAGCGATCCACGCCGTCGGGTACCCCGTCGCCGTCGCTGTCCTCTGAGCATCCGGCTTCGTCCACTCGAGCGCCTCGCGGCGTGTCGGGGCACCGATCCACGCCATCGGGTACCCCGTCACCGTCGCTATCCTGGGTGCAGCCCGTCCGATCGACCACCGCCCCGGCGGGCGTGTCGGGGCACTTGTCGAGGCCATCGGGCACGCCGTCACTGTCACCGTCCGACGGGCATCCCCACACGTCGACGGCCGCGCCGCGGGGCGTACCCGGGCACCTGTCCAGGCCGTCGTAGACACCATCAAAATCAGAGTCGGTCGGGCATCCGTTGGCGTCGACCATTGCCCCTGCGGGCGTGCTCGGGCACACATCAGCATCATCCGAGACCCCGTCGCCATCACGGTCTCGCTTCGCCATCAGCGATGGAGCACCGAGCGACACCACCAGTTCCCAATCCGGCGCCTTGTAGCGCGCATCGTCGTCGTTGAGGCCGATGCGCACGCCGATGTCCAGGTAAGATTCACCTTGACCTCCGAAGCGAGCGCCGGGCGTCAGCCGGATGGGAGAATCCGAGAAGTCCAACCCCTCTTGCTGATACCACTGATCGGTGGAGACCTCCACGAAGAACGACATGGCCGGTGTCGGCAGCTCGATGGCGGCGGAGATCCGCATGAGGTCGTTCTCGGCGTCCGGGTGGACGTCCTCGTACTGCTCGACTCCGACATTCCCGTGGATCCGGAAGGGTGCCGTTCCGGGGATATCGGCGAGGTCGAGAGTGAGAAGGCCCATGCCTCCCCTGACGGGATCTCCCGCACTGAACCCCTTGTCCTCATCTCCCGTGGCGATGCGGTAGAAACCCATGCCGCCGATCCGGACGGCCTGATTGGGGCCGAAGGGAATGGTGAGTTTGCCGCGGATCTCCACGTCACCGAACCCGCTCTCGAAATCCTTGGCGTCCGTGCTGGCATCGTCGCGGCCCGAGAGGTAGGTCATATGATATGGTGCGTAGCCGCCCAACTCCAGATAGTTGGCCAGTGCATACGTCACGCTGAGCCTGGCCTGGCCGATGTGATACCGTTCCTCTCCGCTCATGAGCGTGAGCTTCTCGGACCGGTATAGACCGTGAAAACCCAGGGTCAACGTGCCCGTGCCGTCATTCCCGGCATCGAGGGTTTCGATCAGACCCCTCAGTCCCCCGGGAGTCACGCCGGCGGACGACCGCCCGGCAAGAATGCCGAGGAGAAGGAACACGCCACACAGAGAAAATGCGGTCCAACGCATGCGCACCTCCATCAGAGAGTTGGCGATAGTCACCTAGTGAACCTATGTAGAAGGGTTGGCCCCGTGCGTCAACCCTTGTCGCATGAGACAGGAAAACCGAGCACGCCCAGAGCGAGATCAATCCTGCCGAAGGGGGCGGCGACCTGCACTCCCCGGATGAACGGTCTGATGCGCGCGAGGACCTCACGAGCGATGGCGACACCCTCTTCCGCCGCCACGCCTCGGGCCTCGGCGGCGGCCATGCGTGCCATGACCGAGGGAGGAACCTTGGCGCCGGGGACCTCGTTGTTCATGAACTAGGCGTTTCGAAGGGAAACCAGAGGCCAGATTCCGGCGACGAGGTCGACGCCGAAGCCGCCGATGCGGCGCACGAAATCCTCCAGGATGTCGGGATCATAGATCGGCTGTGTCACGGCGAACTCGGCCCCTGCCTCGGCCTTATAGGCGAATCGCCGGAGCTCGTACTCCATGTTCACCGCGCCGGGATTCACCCCGACTCCAATGTGGAAGCCGGTCGGATCTCCGATGGAGTTGCCCCCGAGGTCCAGCCCCTGATTGAGGTGTTTTACCATGTTGGTCAGCCCGATGGAATCGACGTCGAAGACCGCTGTGGCGTCGGGATAGTCGCCCAGCTTGGGGGGATCGCCGGTCACCACTAGGAGATTGCGGAGGCCCAGCGCATAGGCGCCGATGAGATCCGACTGCATTCCCACCAGGTTTCGGTCGCGGCAGGCGTAGTGCAGAACGGTCTCCATGCCGACGGTGGTTTCGAGCAATACGGCGAGAGCCAAGGGAGCCATGCGCGCCGATGCGCGCGGCCCGTCGGGTATGTTGACGGCATCGACGCCCGCCTCCCGAAGCATCCCGGCACGGGCGATGAGCTTGGACAGCGCGTGGCCCCGGGGCGGCACGAGCTCAACGCAGGTGACGAAATCGCCCTTGACGAGCTTCGCCGCCAAGGGGCTTTTGCGCGCGCGCGGCACCTCGGCCGCTGCTGCGCTCTCCGCCTCGCGGGCCGTCTGGAGAAACGAGACATTGGTCACGTTGCGGGGTCTCAGCGCGCGGACGGCATTTGCGATTGCGCGAATGTGGGCGGGAGTGGTCCCACAACATCCGCCGACAATGCGGGCGCCGGCGAGAATGAAGCGGCGGGCATACTCGGCCATGTACTCCGGCGAGGCAAGATAGATGTTGCGGCCCTCCACATTGCGCGGGATGCCGGCATTGGGCTGCAATGAAAGCGTGCGGCTCGTCGCTTTCACCATGCGCTCCAGCGTCTGCAGCATGACGTGAGGGCCTACCGAGCAGTTGATGCCGATGACGTCCGCTCCCCACGCGTCGAGTCGCTGGGTGAAGACCTCCGGAGTCGTACCATAGAGACTGGTGCAATCCTCCTGCACCGTCATCTGCGAGATCACGGGAAGGGCGCAGACATCCCGAACGGCCTGGAGGGCCTGATGAATCTCATTCAAGTCGCTGAATGTCTCCAGCACGAACAGGTCGACTCCTCCCGCCAGCAGCGCTTCCGCCTGTTCCCTGAACGCCGAGCGCGCTTCGTCCACGCTGGTGGGGCCCCATGGCTCGATCTTGAGTCCCAGCGGCCCTATGGCTCCCGCAACCAGCGCCGTGCGGCCGTTCTCCTGGCAGGCCAGCTCCGCGGCCCTGCGGTTGATGGACGCCACCTTGTCGGACAGTTCGTGTCTCGCCAACTTGTAGCGGTTCGCTCCAAATGTGTTCGTCTCGATGATCTGCGCTCCCGCGCGTACGTACTGCGCGTGGATCTCGCATACGAGCGCCGGGTTCGACAGACTGAGTTCGTCGTAGCAGTGATTGAGGGGTACGCCCTTTGCGTACAGCATAGTGCCCATGGCACCATCAAACACCACGACTTGATCATCATCCAGAAGCTGCATGAGTGGAGACTGCATGAGGGCTCCTCTGATCGAGCTGACCAGCACTGAACATGCCCCGGGTGACGCATCCGCGTCAAGTGGCGAGGGTTCCACGTTCGTGATGGACCTCGCGCTGGGGGGATACGGGGTTGCCAAAGCGGCGGGGAAGGTGATGTTTCTTCCTCTGACGGCGCCGGGTGACCTGGTCGCCTACCGGGTCGAACGCGACCACTCGCGCTACGCATTCGGCTCGGTGGTCGAGGTGCTGCGCCCCGGGGAGAGCCGTGTCCAACCCTTCTGCCCTGTGTTCGGCGTGTGTGGCGGGTGCCAGCTTCAGCATGTCGCCTACGAGGTGCAGCTTGCTGCAAAGCGCGCCTGGGTGCATGACGCCCTTCGTCGGATAGCGGGCGTGGAGGTTGAGGTCTCGCCGCCCGTTGCCAGCCCCCTGCTGCAAGGCTATCGCAACAAGGCGGTCCTCCATGTACACGCGGGGGGGGCAGGGTTCCTTCGTTCGCAGTCGCACCGGATCGTGGAAGTTGAATCGTGCCCGGTGCTGGTGCCTTCCCTCAGGGATGCCCACCGGATGGTGGGGGAGTGGGCGAGGACTCTGCCCGCAGATGCGGCGTTCCGGGTGTTGCTGCGATCGGGCAGCGATGGAGGAGTCATGGCCGTGGTGCACCATCGAACGTCGCCGGAGTCCCTGCAGCGTCTGGCGGCGGCGCTGCCTGAGGCGCAGGTGGCCCGTGGGGGATCGCGCGCCACGGTGACTTTCATCTGCGGCGGTATCCACTTCGACGCGGAGGCCGAGTCGTTCTTCCAGGTGAACACGAGCCAGCATGAAAGCATGGTGGAGACGATCGGAGGGATGTTGAGCGGGGGCGTGTTGGTTGACGCGCACGCGGGTGTCGGCTGGCCCTCGCTGTGTCTGGCATCCAGGTTTCGGGAAATCGCCTGCGTGGAGATCGCTCGCCGGTCATGTGACCTGGGCGAAGCGAACGCCCTTCGGGCAGGGCTGAACCGCGTCAGGTTCATCAGGGGCTCTCTTGCGTCGGCCCACAGGCAGGGGGCACTGCCCGAGCGACCGGATGCCATGGTGGTCGACCCCCCCCGGGCGGGAATCCTGCCGCACGATCTGGCGGCGCTTAAGGAAATCCGTGCCCCGACGGTGGTGTATGTATCCTGCAATCCTGCCACCCTGGCCCGCGACCTGAAGCATCTGGGGTTGGCAGGGTATGTCCCGCGGCGAGTGATTCCATTTGACCTCTTCCCCCACACTGCCCACGTTGAGTGCATTGTCCTGCTCAACCTGCGGAGGTAGATGGCATGGATACTATTCTGGCGAAGGGGCATCGGCGACGGCTGCGCTGCCGGTTCCTGCATGGCGGAGGAGCGGACTTTGCGCCACACGAACTCCTGGAACTCGCCTTGTCCTTCGCCGTTCCCAGGAAGGACACGAAGGTGCCTGCGAAGCTTCTGATGCGCCGTTTCGGGAGCATTGCTGCAGTACTAGAGGCCGAACCGGGTGAACTTCGCAGCGTCGAGGGGGTGGGGGAGTGCGGTGTAACACTCCTCAAGCTGATGCATGCCCTGGCGCTGACCACCATGGATCCGGTGGAACGACACACAGACTTCATGCGGAGCCCGAATGAGGTGGCGGTGTACTTCCGAGCCCGGCTCCGCGGCCTGCGGGAAGAACGCTTCGTCGTTGCCTGCCTCGACGCCAAGAACCGCATCCGGGAAGTGCGCGAGCTCCAGCAGGGGACGGTCGACCAGGCGGTTGTGTACCCACGCCGGGTTGCCGAGGCTGCACTCGAATCGAAGGCCAAGAGCGTGGTGGTCGTACACAATCACCCCAGCGGAGACGCAGAACCCTCCGAGGATGACGTGCGCCTTACCCGGGAGCTGAAGGTGACTCTCTCTGCCGTCGGTGTGGCGCTTCTTGACCACCTCGTGATAGGTGCCGGCGCACATTTCAGCTTTCGAGAAGCGGGGCTGGTCTGATGCGGAAAAGGCCGATGTCGTGTGACGAGACTGGACGGCCATGAAGGCGGGTAAGTCGGTGACAGGCGCCGCCTTGGTGCGCGCCGTGCTCACGCTGACCTTGGCGGTCTTGGTGGGGACGAGTCTCGCCACCCACAAGGCCGGCGATTGGTTCAAGATGAGCCAGGCGGCCGAGCGCGGCCTCACGGCGGTTCTCGACGTGCGGGTGGAGAACACCTGTGGCATCGTGGGGGCGGCGACATCCCACGCAGTCTGCGCCGCCGTGGGACGTCTGCCGGCATGGTCGGCAGTGGCGGTCATCGCCCTGTGCGGCCTGGCGCCGCTGTGGGACACGCTCCGGCGGCGGCTTTTGTACTGGGTGGCGATGACGATCTCTCTGGGCAGTGTCTTCGCGACTGCATTGGCACTTCAGCCCCTCCGGTCTGTTCCCCTCCAAGCCGGTGGGAGGTTGGGAGTATCGATTGCCGCAGCGGGTGTACGTTTTGTCGGTTCCACGGGGACCGCGGCCGTACTCGGTCTCGCCGCCCTCCTCATCCCGTTCCACGCGATGGGTGGCTTCTCCCGGCACATCGTGCTTTCGATCCGAAGGCCGCGTCGGCGCCCCCGCGTCGCGGGGGCCCTCCCCCACCCGTCTTCTCCCGAAGAGGTCGTTGTCCAGGTGCTGCCCGAACCGCTCCCCGTGCATAATGCCGCTCCGGCTGCGGCAGAGATCCCGGCGGAGGCGTCGCCGGTGCGCGTCGTGAAGAATCCGGGGCCCTACAGCCTCCCCCCCCAGTCGCTGCTTCGAGCCGACGGGCCGATGCAGTCCTTTGTCGACCCGAAGGAGATCGAACGGCGCCGGGTCAAGTTGGAGGAGGCGCTGGGGAGCTTTGGGGTGACGGCCAAGGTGGTCCGTGCGGTGCCCGGGCCGGTTATCACTCGATTCGAGGTCGAGCCAGCTCCCGGTATCAAAGTCTCCCGCATCGAAAGCCTGGCCGACGACATCTCGTTGGCTCTGAAAGCACTGCAGACACGCGTGGTCGCACCAATCCCAGGGACCGGCGTGGTCGGAGTTGAAGTTCCCAACAAACGGGCGGCCGTGGTGCGGATCGGCGATCTCATGCGAGCGCCCGTGTTTCAGTCGTCGCAATCCCCTCTGCTCCTGCCGATCGGCAGGGATGCAGTCGGAGAGCCAGTGGCGTGTGATCTGTCTACCCTCCCTCATCTTCTGATTGGGGGAACGACCGGATCGGGCAAGAGCAGCTGCATCAACTCCTTCCTGTGCGGACTGTTGATGCGGGTGACGCCTGTCGACGTGCGCTTCATCCTCATCGATCCAAAGCGGGTCGAACTGACAACGTATGAACGGATTCCGCATCTGTTCTTTCCCGTGGTGACCGACCCCAAGATTGCGCTTCGGGCGCTCACGTGGACCGCCCAGGAGATGGAGAGACGGTACGAGTACCTGTCGTCCCACGGTCTGAGGGACATCGGCGAATTCCACGGAACTCAACCGGGAAATGGCAGCATGCCGTACGTCGTCGTGGTGATCGACGAACTCGCTGATCTGATGATGAGTGCGCCGGCCGAGATGGAGGCGGTGATCATACGGATCGCACAGAAGGCGAGGGCGGTCGGCATCCATCTGGTTGTGGCGACCCAACGGCCCTCGAAGGAGATAGTGACGGGCGTGCTGAAATCCAACTTTCCCGGCAGAATCGCCTTCCAGGTCATGCAACGTGTGAACTCGACCATCATCCTGGATTCCCCGGGCGCCGAGCGGCTGCTCGGCAAGGGTGACATGTTGTTCCTCCCTCCCGGCGCCCCGGGTCCCCAGCGCGTGCACGGGGCATTCATCACG
>JALOPK010000073.1 GCA_025453925.1 Candidatus Eiseniibacteriota bacterium
GGAAGATTGGGAGAGTGCAGGGAGACGAGCGTCGGGTATCGGCAGCCAGCACGACAGGCGGGTGTCGGCTGGCGCAGACCACAAACCTAAAACGCCGCTGGGGTGATGCCCGAAGGAAGAGCGCAGAGATCACATTCATATGGGACAAGTCCTGTATTGGACATGTCCTGTATGAACATCCACCGGTGAAACCGACCTGTGCACCGCGGTGGCCGCGCCACCGCTTTCACCAGCGGGTGCGTGCTCCCGTAGCCCAGTGCGCAGGCAAGCCTGCGCACTTCAGAGCGACTGTTCTACCCCCTGGCAGTATCAGCTCCCCAAATCGTACAGCTCGCCGTACTTCGTAGTCAGATACCCAACGTAAGGTTCGATACCGAGTGGGGCGCCGGTTGCCCTCTGGATCACCTCCGCTGGTGGGAACTTGCTCCCGTGTTGATGGATGTGTTCCCGCAGCCAGCCGAGCAGGCTATCAAACCGACCCTGCTCGATCTCGCGTTCGATCTCAGGACGACCGCCCAGCGCCGACTGATAGATCTGGGCGCCCATGACATTGCCCAGAGTGTAGCCCTGGAACGATCCGCCGACGACTCCCTGGAACCAGTGAACGTCCTGCAGCACGCCCTCCCGGGCGGTGGGGGGAACGACCCCGAGATCGCTCTCGTATCGTGCGTTCCACGCGTCAGGCAGATCCTCGACCGCCAGGCTCCCCTCAAGAAGCTGACATTCCAGATCAAACCTGATCATGACATGAAGATTGTAGGTGAGTTCGTCGGCCTCGGTACGAACGAGGGAGGGGATCACCTTGTTGATGGCACGATAGAAGGTCTCCTGCGACACATCACCCAACTGCACCGGGAAGGCCCCCTGCAGGCGCGGGAAGAAGTAGGTCCAGAACGCGCGGCTTCGGCCCACGATGTTCTCCCACAGCCGCGACTGGCTCTCGTGCAGTCCCGATGACGCTCCCTCTGCCAGAATGCCCCCGTCCAGCGCCGGACTCACGCCCAGTTCGTAGAGCGCGTGGCCGGTTTCGTGGATGGCGGCAAACAGCGCCTCGCCAAGATCATCCTCCCTGACCCGCACGGTGAGGCGCACATCGTCCACACCGAAGCTGATCATGAAAGGATGCGGGCTGATGTCTCGCCGGCCCCGGGAGAAATCATACCCGATCCGCTTCTGGACGAAGGTGCAGAACGCGAGCTGTTCGGACGCGGGGAAGTGAACCTTCAGGCACGAGTCGTCGGCAGGTTCAAGCGCCCCGACGTGCTTCACCAGAGGAACGAGCCGAGTGCGCAGCTCGGAGAAGAGCGGCCGCAAGGTGGCGACGGTCGCTCCCTGATCGCTCTCGTCGATGAGCGGATCGGCGATGTGGTCGTAGCCTGGGAAGAAGTCCGCCAGGCGACGTGAGAGTTCGACGGTCCGGGCGAGGTGATTCGCCACCATCGGAAAGTCTGCCGCTTCCTTGGCGCGGGTCCACACTTCGTACGTTGCCGCCTGATGCGCGCTGAGCTCTGCCACGAAGGCCGAGGGTATCCTGGTGGCGCGTTCCCAGTCACGACGCGCAACCCTGATGAGGCTTGCTTCGTCAGAGTCGTAGGGCAGGTCTTGGCCGAAAGGTGAAAGCTCATCAAGTAGCCTCCCGACATCGGGACTGGTGAGCCGTTCGTGACTCAAACGCGAGAGCGTGGCGAGCTGACGGCCCCGCGCCTTCACTCCTCCGGGGGGCATCTGAGTCGACTGATCCCAGAAGAGAACTGCGAGGGCTCCGTTCAGATCGGCCACCTCGCCGAGAAGCCTCTTCAGGTCTGCGATTCTCTCATGCATGTCTCACCTCCGGCCCCGGAAAGTCCTACACGCGGGCCGCACGGGCGGCACACCGCATGCTTACGTCGAACCACGCGCACACGGGTGCCTCACGCCTCGACCCGTGTCGGTCGCGGTTGCACCTGCGTGGCCATCGCGTACATTCAGCAACATTCACGGAACAGACGCCAGCCCTTTTCAAGGGAGCTTCTTCATGTACGAACAGGAAGTCGCCGATCGAATCCCGATTCTGTTTGCCATCAGCACGTGCCCCCGCTGCCAGCGGATGAAGGCATTCCTCGAGCGGCACGGCGTGCAGGCGCGCATCATCGATGTTGACCACCTTTCTCTGGCGGAGAAGCGGCAGCAGTACGACTTCGTGCGCAGGGTCAATCCGGAGATTTCGTTCCCCACCCTCGTCGTGGGCGATATCGCGGTCTTGGGGGAAGACTACGACGGGGCGCGGGAGGCCCTGAATCTGTGACGCCCGTCGAGAAGTACCAGCGGGTCCTGGGCGCCCACGCGGCCTCCCGCGGTCTCATCATGAATTCGGACCAGGCCACGGTTGAGCCCCTCCTGCAGGGACTCCTGGCCAATGGCAGCCGGTATGGCGTGCGTACGTGCCCATGCCGGCCCGCCGTGGGCGACATCGAGAAAGACCGGGACATTGTGTGCCCGTGCGTCTACGCGGAGGCTGACGTGGCGGAATACGGAGCCTGCTATTGCTGGCTGTTCGTGTCTCCCGCGTGGATAGAGGGTTCCATACCCCACCGCCGCGTTCCGGAGCGAAGGCCTCCGGAGAAGACCATGGGCCTCTAGAATCATGCCGCAGGCTCGTCGAGAACGGATCTTCGCGACCGGGGCGAGGTGAAGATGCGACGGTGTCTCCGCGGCCTTGCGGAGCGCACCGTGCTCCTGGTGTGTTCCTCGGTCTTAGCCTTGGGCGCGGTGGAACTCGGGCTGCGGTGGCGGTTTGGCCGCCCACTCCCGATCGAGGGGGAACGGATCGACCTGACAAAGCTTGGGTTCCGGTACGGCACTCCCCGAGTAGAGAAGGACTCCATGGTCCTTCGCATCGTCGGCATCGGAGATTCCTTCGCGTTCGGTCCTGTCCAACCCACCTACAACTACCACCACGTGATACAGGAGGAACTCGCCGCCCGGCTTGGCCGCCCGGTGGAGGTGATCAATCTGGGGCGCCCCTCCATCGGGCCTGCCGCTGAGCTCACCGTGCTGAAGGACTTCGCCCTGCGGTTCCAACCCGACATCGTGCTGTGGACGTTCTTCACCGGCAACGACTTCACCGATGACCGGCCGGGGGTCACCCATTCTCTGACGGATGTACTGGGAAAACGTCATTGGCAGACAACCCTCGTGAGCGGCATGCCCTCTCCCTGGTACCACCGTTTCCGGTTGAGCGCGTACATCAGGTTTCTGGTCGCCTATGGCAGACACGCTGAGATCAGCGGTGCCGACAGGGAGGGCAATGTCACCCTTGACGAGTCGGCATTCCTGCGCGTGGAGGCGCAGCGCATGGCGTTTCTGCTGAGCGATACCGGGGTGGCGTTGGCGTTCCGGCATTCAGTCAGACCGAGGCTCGATCGAGCGATGGAGCTCTGCGAGAGTCGTGGGATCCCTCTGGTTCTCGCCATCGCGCCCGACCAGAGCGAAGTGGAGACGGCGCTTGCCGAGGAAGTGCTCCGGCGGTTGGTGATCGGCAGTGGCCTCGATCGCGCCGACGGCCTCGCTTACGGGGAGTGCCTCCGTCGCGGGGATATCGGGCCTCTCACGGTCGCCCATGACTCACTGGCAACCCTGTCCCGGGATGGCGTCATGGTGGTTGATCTCCTTGAGGCCTTTCGTCGGGAAGGCGCATCGGGGGGGCTCTACATCGAGCGTCATACCCACTGGAATCGTGCGGGGAACCGTCTCGCCGCCGAAGTGCTCGTGGACTCCCTCGTCACTCTGATGCATTCCTGCCGGGGACGCCGATGAGGCCCCGCCCCCTCTCGATCCGCCGGCTGGCTCGCCGGGTGACCCCGTTCCTCCGGGGGATGCGAGCGCCCCTGGGCATACTGGCAGGCTGCTTCGCGTTCGGTGCGACCATGTGCGCAGGAGCACCGACGATGGGACAGATATCGGTCAGTCTCCGGCGAGCAGAGGACGCCGTGACGGTTCGCGAATCACGACGCGAGGCCACCGTCTGCATATCGAGCCCCAACGGAATCGGGATGGCGTCCATCGTGAGTCCCGACGCGAACTGGCCCCGGCACGTCACCCTCGAGTTCCGATACGGCCCCGGCCGACCGTTTCGGTGGCTGGAATCCTGCCAGGTCACCGCCGGCGGGAGGACGTGGAGCACGTCGTTCGCTCACGCCGGCGGCCAAGGGGAGTCGGCACATGGAGACCTCTCCGCCGACACGGCGGAAATCTCGGCGCCCGTGCTGCGTGACGACGCAATCGCGGTGTTCCTCCCCGAAAGCCTGATGGAGACGGCGGGAGACACCATACAGGTGTGGTGGGTCGATCTGTTCCGGGAGTGACCGCTCCCCGCTCCACACGGAACGCAACGCATCTCTACCGAACGGTTTCCTGATCGTCGCTCCCGTTCCGCTGGCTCAGCAGACCGGCAATCCACTCGACCGGCACCTTCGCGAACTGCCACGGGGAACGGATCGCTCCTCTGCGCCCGCGGACGGCCGGTTCAGCGATCCAGGAGAGCGGGATGAGTGCCGTCCACCGCAGGAGCCCTGTCGCGGCGAAAAGGGTCTGCACCGGTTCCAGATGCAGGCCCAGCACCTGGAGACCGCTCGGTAGGAGAAAGCCGGAGAGGAGCATGGTCGTCATGATGGCGAGACCGGTAACGGCACCGAACACGCCTGAATAGATTTGACGCTTCCCCTCCGGCGCGATGGCCAGCACGAAGTTCATGGCAATCAGGCCCGCACCCGCCCACATGATGCCCGATGTCACCGCCTCGAGATAGAGCACCTGATGGCGTTCCGGTGTCACGAACACCCAGACCAAGGGATTGATGCCACCGAGGAGGATCGCGACGCGCATCATGGCCTTGTTGCCGACTCGGTCAATGAGCCGACCCCACGCTCGAAGCACCGCCAAGGAGGCGAGCGTGCTGACAAGGCCGTAGATCTGTATGTCGACGAGAGACATGCGAAGAGTGGTGATCATGAAGGGCTGCCAGAAGGGCGCCCCAATTCCCACCGCGAACATCCACCAACAGCCATAGACGAGGAGTCGCCGGAAGTTTGCGTCACGCAGCGGCTCCACGATCATCTCGACCGCTCCCATCTCCTCCCTGTTCTTCGGCCGCTCTGGCTGCGTGGCCAAGATGCGAAGGGCAACCAGCCCGACACCGGCGGCAAAGGTGAAAAGCACAAGGAAGAATCCCGGCAGCCGGTCACGAGGGAGCAGACCGGTTGAGGGAAGGAAAGCAGCGCACCTCTGCGCGCCGTGTTCGAAGGCATCGGCGATTGCCCCGAGCAGCAGCCCCGTGCCGAGGCCCGCGGCCAGGAGGACCTGCGTGCGGCGGGCAAAGAAACGAGCCCGTAACTCGGGAGGGATCATGTCGCTGATCCATGCGATCCACGCGTTTCCGGCGATCGCCTGAAGGGCCGTGCTCAGAAAGAACACGCCAAGCACCCCGTTGAGCGCCGACTGCGGCGCCAGCAGGAGGGGCAATAGCCCGTAGCACACGACGAGACCCCGGCCGATCCCGGCCAGGGAGAGGACAACGCGCCTGCGGGATGTCACGCTCCGAGTCAGCACCGCCCCAAGGGGCTGGAAAACCTGGGAGAACTGCCCGATGGCGGAAAGAAGGCCGAACTGGAACGGCGTCGCATTGAGGAGAACCGCGAGTTTGGTGAGAAACACGCTCCCGGGCCATGCGACGCTGGCGTGCACCTGAGAATAGATCCCCTCCACAATGGAGATCCGAATCGTCCGCCGCGTGGTTGACTCCGGGCGAACCCGACCGGGTCGATCTCCCGGACCGTCGATTCCTGGATCATCCGACCCCATCTGTCTTCCTCCATGCGGGGCAGTGTCACGGTGTTCCTGCGGACCCGCTCAGCCGGACTCCTTCGGGGCGGGCGCGAAGGGTCTGAATCTACACCGCGCCTGTCGGTCTTCCACCACGGGCGAGTCACCACGAGAAGGCCAGGACCAGACGGTGGTTTGGCATCAACAGGCATCGGCTCACTCGCCCACGATCGCTGCGTTCTGTTCCCGAATCCGTCACAGGCCGGCGGCCGCCGGCACAGCCGGGGACCTCCGTGATTCGGTCGGTGAGCTGACCTACCGCGATGGGCGGGTGATCCATCCGCCCGTCGCCCTGATCACGCAGCAGGAACGTTCGGCATTCGAGTGTGGCCAGATGCTGCCACGTATGCGGCATCGGGTACCGGGGGCAAATGCATCGCCGTCACACCCGAGAGGTCACCCGGGTATGGATGCAGCGCTCGAAACGTGTAGTTTCTCTCGCCAGTGAGACAGCGCGACGCCGCGCCATCGAACGAGTCTGCGCGGGGCCGCAGACGCAATGCGACGCCGTACGGGAGACACCGTGGGGCCACCAGGATGAGCTTCGGCCGCGTCGATGCGAAGGAGGTGTGCGGAAAATCGAGGAGTTCGCAATGCGATCTGATGAGCTCGGGCACCAGGTGATGATCCTGTATCGCGACGTCGACGAAACCGTTGAGCGATTTCGGGCCTGGAGCGGCTTCGCGTGCGTTGAGGGGTGTAGCGCCTGCTGCGAGACCCTGCACGTCGAGGCTTCGGTTCTCGAAATGCTTCCCCTCGCCGTTGAGCTTTGGCGCCGGCAGGAGGCCATGCCGGTGCTGAATGCCATTGAAGGCGCACCCCACTGCGTGCGATGCATACTCTATCGACCCGAGGAAGATCGTCCAGGGTTCGGAAGGTGCGGCGCGTACGAACACCGCCCGCTCCTGTGCCGCCTGTTCGGCTTCTCGGGGAGACTGGACCGACGGGAAGTGCCGGAACTGATCAGGTGCCGGCGTGCTCGTCAGCAGTCGGGTGGGCCTCTACACGTGCCGGACGGAGGCGCTCCCGTCCCTATCATGCGCTGTTTCACGATGCGTCTGTACGGCATCGACCCTACGCTTTCACGCCTCATGCCGATCAACGAGGCGCTCCATGCGGCGCTCTCGCGCGTCGGGGCGCGTCTCGCGATTCGTGGGGAGGAGCATCGCGGATTGTGAATCGGCGTTGACACCGTTTCGCCTGTTGCGGTGTACTACCTTGCGTGGTGGCGAGAGCGGTCGCCCCGCGACCGGGGCGACGCCTGAAGGGGCGGACCGGGGCCGGCGTGGAGATCGACCGACTCCAGAGCAAGAACTGCCGCGTACCGGGCAGGTTGTGCCGATCCGACGGTCCCCGAGTGCCCTCCGGTCGGGCTGCCCGTCGACTGGAATGGTGGCCGCAAGGGACGTGAGCGCTTCGGCGGCCGAAAATACCGATTGCGGGGAGACACTGCGAGGCGAACGAGCGGCCTATCGCGCCCCCTTCACCCACCTCCCTGATGGAGGAGGAACGACCGTGATGAAACCTTGCCACATGCTTGCACTCCTTCTGCTGCCCGTGATGCCGGTGCTGAGCGCGGGATCGGAGGAACCGCCCATTGAGGACCCACCGACCGGGCTGTATGCCGTGACCGTTCGGGACATTGATGGCAACGAGAAGTCCATGACGGCCTACGAGGGCCAAATCCTGCTTATCGTTAATGTAGCGAGCAAATGCGGTTTCACGCCCCAGTACGAGGGCCTCGAGAGGCTCTACCAGCGCTACGCCGGGCGTGGCTTCGCGGTTCTGGGGTTCCCGTCCAACAGCTTCATGAACCAGGAACCGGGGACCGATCGGCAAATCCGGCAGTTCTGCGCGAGCACATACAAGGTGACATTCCCGATGTTCTCGAAACTCTCCGTCAAGGGCAGCGACAAACACCCCCTCTTTGCCTACCTGACATCCCCGGAAACCAATCCGGAATTCGGCGGCGAGATTACCTGGAACTTCAACAAGTTCCTGATCGGCAGGGACGGGAAGGTCCTTGACCGGTTCGGCAGCGCCACCAGACCGGAGAGCCCGGAGCTCGTTCTGGCCATCGAGGAGGCCCTGCAGGACTAACGGTTCTCTGCCCGCTCTCCTCCGTTCGCCCCCGATGTCATTCGCGTCCTGGGAGCGCCTCCTGGCGTGTGGCGCAGTTGTGGCGCGTTGGTTATCTTCTCTCCAGCATGTCCCTGGTGGCATGATCTCCTATCCGAACGCACGCGCCGGCGGTGACCCACGCGGCATCCGGCCAGCGGGTGTCCGTCGCGGCGCCGGCGCAGACCACGCACAGTGGAGGTGAGCGATGGAGATGTTCCGCAGGATCGTGTGCCCGACTGACTTCAGCGACGCATCCTTCGGCGCCCTGCAGGCGGCGCAGGACCTGGCCCGTCATTTCGCCGGCGAGCTGATTGTCGTGCATGTGGTGGAGCCGATTCCACCTGTCCCGGTGGACACCGACGGATCGATCCGGTTCGATGTCTTCCGGTATGAGGACGAATTGATGTCGGCGGCCGAGAAGCTGCTTCTGGAGACCCTGAAGCAGCGGCTATCCGGCGAGGTGACCGCCCGCCCGCTGGTGGCCGGCGGCGTCCCGTGGGAGGAAATCGTCCGCATCGCAACGGAGGAGAAGGCCGACCTTCTTGTGATCGCCACCCATGGCCGTTCGGGGTGGAAGCACCTTCTCTTTGGATCTGTCACGGAGAGAGTGATACGAGTGGCGCCATGCCCCGTGCTGGTGATCCGATCCCCGAAGCAGGTGGATCCGACCACGGAGAGAGGGCCGCAGGATTGAAGCGACAGTCTTGAGCGAACCATCCGAGAGCGTGAGCGACGAAGCGTCCGACCCGTCTGACCTGACCGGGTCAGACACACCTGCAGAGCAGCAAGTCGGAGGCGTGATGTTTGAGGCGAAACGTTTCTATCGAAAGCTCGAAACGCTGTTTCATGCCATCGATGCCGCCAGTGCCGAGGATCGGTTGCTGCGCACCGTGCTTCACGATGTGGTCGTCGTCCTCGGTGACGAGCTTCGGATCTCCCGCGGGGCACTGTTCTACCTGAATGCCGGGCAGTACCAGACGTGGGAAGCGGCACCGGAGGGGTATGACCGGCAGATTCCGGCCGCACACCCGGGCTTGGGGCTCATCCTCCGGCACGGGGTCTTCATCTTTGACGCACGAGAGCCGACCGAATTGGCGCCGGAATGGGCCGGTCCCGCCCTCGGCATCGCGCTGGGGCCCGACATGTCGTACATCATGCTCTTCGGCCTGAAGGACGGATGGCAGCGTGAACAACTGGAGTTCGCCTTCAACACGTTGCGGAACTACATCAACCAGCGTCTGGCGTCGGAACGGCTCCATCACGATCTACTGGAAGCGCGCGCCGTGCAGACGAGCCTGCTGCCAAAGACCTCCCCCGACCTCAGAGGGTTCGCATCCGCCGCGCGCTCGATTCCTGCGGAGGTCGTCGGGGGCGACTTCTATGATTGGCTCCGACTCTCACCGGATTCGATCATGCTGGCCATCGGCGACGCCAGTGGCCACGGGATACCCGCCGCGCTCCAGGTTCGCGACGTCGTGACGGGACTCCGCATGGGCGTCGGCATGGAGTTCAGACTCACCAACATCGCTGCCCGGCTCAACCAGGTGGTGAATGCGAGTGACCTTTCGAGCCGGTTTGTCTCCCTGTTCCTCGGGGAACTCGGATCGAACGGTGACCTGCTCTACGTGAACGCCGGTCACGTACCCCCTCTGGTGGTCCGCCGCCGTGGGGTAGAGGCGCTTGCTTCCACCGGCATGGTTCTAGGACCTACCAGAGACACGCACTATGCGCGCGGCTACGCCCGCCTCTGCCCCGGAGACCTGCTGGTGCTCTACACCGATGGGGTTACCGAACGCGCGGCGCCCGATGACCTCCAGTTCGGCGACGAGAAACTCCTCAGGATACTCCGAAAAGGCAGGCAGGAACACCCGGAGAAGCTGTTGGACGAGGTTCTTGCGGCTGCAGAGGAGCATGGAACTGGCTCGTGGAAGGACGACGCGACCCTCATGATCGTGAAGCGCCTGCCGGGCTCTTAGCGCCGCCTTGTCAGGCCGCCATGAGCGTCCACCGGCAGGGATTCCTGGTTGTTCCGGTTAAACGCCGACGGCGGGCGATGCTGTCCGCTATCCCCGCGAATGCAGCGCGACTCGATTGCCCTCGGTGTCGAGAAACATGGCGAAGTGCCCGATGTCCGGCGTGATGAGTGTCTTGGGCACCTGGATCATTCCTCCCGCCGGTTCGATCCGGGCGAGTATCGGGGAGAGATCTGCACCCCCGTTGAGATACGCCACGGTTCCGTGCGCGCTCGGGGTATAGCCCTCGCCGCTGACGATCGCCCCACCGACGCCCTCCCCCTCCATGGGGAAGAACCCCATGAGATGCGAGCCCATCTGCTGCTGGTGCAATGGAGCGCCGAGTATGGCCTCGTAGAAGCGCGTGGCCCGCGGGAAATCTCTGACTGGAATCTCAAACCAGTTCACGACGTTGGCCATGAGACACCTCCATGGACAATGAGTTGTTGTCTCGCGATGCTTGTTTGATCTGAGTGCAGGAATCGTGCCTCGATTCACCTGATGCGGGCCGCGATTCGCGATCCGCACCTGAAACGAAGGAGGGTGTCAGCGCAGCACGACCCCCGCGAAGGAGACCGCGGATCGTGTGGCAGCCTCATGCCAGACCCGGTAGTCGAGGAGGTGCCCCCTCAGGTCGGGTAGCAGCTCCAACAGCCACGCCAGCACGGGGAGCCCGCATACGTGGTACCGATCCCCGACTCGGCGCGCCTCACTCCAGAGGTCAATGACGGATCCGTTGCACAGCGCATCGAGTAGGCGACGGTCGTGTTCCCTGAAGTCAGGCTCCAAAGCGTGGGCCGGTTCGGAATCGCCAAACTTGGGTCCCACGTGCGACAGGTCGATGGCCGCCACTACCAGCGTCCGGTGATCGACTATCACGCGGAGGGCATCCAGGAATGCAGAGACTCCCGGGATAGCACCCGGCCGCTCCACGCGATCGAGCCACTCCGTGACGGACCCGCACAGAATGGGAATCATGGGTATGGGACGGGGCATGAGATGCCTGAGGAAGAGCACCTGAAACTCGATGGAATGCTCGGATCGATGTGCGAAGTCATCGGATGCCGTAAGCGCGGATCCTGAACGCCTGAGGGCATCGAGCGAATGATCGTCGACGGGGAACGCCCCCAGGGGAGTGTCATAGGGTTTGTCGGTCAAGGAGAAGAGGCCGTTGTCCAAGGCGTGACCGGTTCCGAGAACCACGATGCGTTCCGGGGCAAGACTCTGAAGATGAGCGTATGCCTTCCCATACGTCTCGGCGCCGGTTCCGAGCTCGATGTGCGGCGCGACGAGGACTCTGACTGGCTCGGAGGAGCCGGCGCGATACTCCGGCATGCCCCCCAGGATCTTCTCGAGCATGCCGCGAGCCGCCAGCGCTTCGGCGGGATATGCCGTGCCGGCCATGGCCGGCGCGCGCCGCGGCAACGCCGCAAACGACCCCTTCGCCTCGCGCAGCAAAGCGTCATAGCGTTCCGTCTTGAGCAGAAGCAGCCGGTCAAGCTCGCCGACGACCCTTCGCGCATCACGCTCCATCACCAACCGGTTTCCCGCCATGCGCATCATGGCGAGCTGAAGATGCCGGACGGTGTGGGTGCCGTCGAACAACGGGAGCAGCGGGAGGATCTGGGGGCTCAGCACCGCAACGCCTTCACGCAGTCCCAAGGAATCCCCGACCGCGAGTACCTGCCGCCCTTGATACTGGAGCGGCGAGAGTTGGATATCGGTTCGCAGGGAGGGGAGGGTTTCCAACGTTCTCCTCTCGGCGCGCCCGGCGCGCCGGCGCGAGTACTGCTGTCACCGTGCCACCCAAGGCGCGGCTCCGCCCAGTCGAGATCACACTGCACCGACTGGTCACGCCCGAAGGACGGTCGCCCGCGGGTCGTGCTGACCGACCGCCGATCAGACTGCGTTGGGGAATCCGGGCCGCATACCGGGA
>JALOPK010000388.1 GCA_025453925.1 Candidatus Eiseniibacteriota bacterium
CTCGACGCCGGCAGGACGCGCAGAGAACGATGTGCTCCTGAATCGCGTGGGTGTCGTCTGGCTCGAGTTCGCCCTCGATGCGCCGTTCCAGAAACCCATCCAATTCACCGCATGTGATGCTCATCGTGATTCCACCAGTTCTGGGTAGGTCTCGCCGAGGAATTCCCTCAGTTTCTTCCGGCCCCGGTGCAACGCCGCTTTTACGGTCCCCACGGGGAGCCGTAGCATCTCCGCTATGCGATCCAGGGGCATGTCATGGAAGTAGTGCAGCACGAGCATGCTCCTGGTCGTCTCGGGGAGCGTAGCCATGCCTTTGCGAAGCACCCGCTGGGCGTCCGCGAATTCGGCAGCGCGATCGGCGCACTCTATCGAAGGCGTGCAGCGCGAGGCAGTCTCAAGATGGCCTTCGCCCGGGGGCAGGAAGCGCTCTCTTGTGCTTCGCCGTCTCCGCAGATTGTCCATGCAGCGATTGTGTACCACCTGCATCAGCCACCGTCCCCGCTTCTCGGTCTCGACGCGGTCCCACTGGCGCCAGAGCTGGATGAAGGAATGCTGTACCACATCTTCGGCATCCTCCGGATGCTGGAGCACGTGCACCGCGTAGCTGTACACGCGATCCTTCTGTTCGTCCAGTAGTGAGGTGAAGGCCTGTTCTTTGCTCATTTCACCAGGTATGACGTTCCACGGCTGGCTCAGGTTGCATTCGATCCCTCGCCGCGCGGCGAGGGAAGAGGGTATCGAGGACCGGAGGTGGAGCAAGGAGCATGGTCGGCGATACCCCGTCCGCGCTATACCGGGTCGACGTGTACGCCGGCGGCGGGCCATCCCGCCATCGCCGTCTCGGGCGAATCCCGCCCGTACGGTTCGCGCCCTTCAATGCTCCGTTCGACGGGCGTTCAGCAGATCCGGGGGAGCAGCTCGCCGGTGGGATACTCGACGATCCTGCGGGTGCCGATTCCGGTTCGCATGACCACCAGGCCTCGGTGGTCGGCGTTGACCGTTCCGATTGCCCGCGCTTCCAATCCCAGCGGGTGGGCGCGCAGCGCCGACAGAGCGCGGTCCGCGTCACGGGGACCCACCACGGCGACCAGCTTGCCCTCATTGGCAAGGTAGAGGGGATCGAGGCCGAGAATCTCGCTGAGCGCCGCCACCTCCCGACGGACGGGCACGGCGTCCTCCTGGATCTCGAACCCCGCGTCAGCGGCACGGGCAAACTCGTTCAGCACCGAGGCGAGACCGCCGCGAGTCGGGTCGCGCATGCACCGCAGCGACGGTGCCGCGGCCAGAAGCACGCCGGCGAGATGCGCCAGCGGAGCGCAGTCGCTCGTGATCTGGGGCGTGAAGGAGAGGCCCTCCCGGGCGGAGAGGACGGCGACGCCGTGGTCGCCCATGGTCCCGCTGACCAACACCACATCGCCGGGGCACGCCTGGTCGGGCGACAGGAGGGGAACATCACCGCCGACCGTTCCGATTCCCGCAGTGGTCAGGAACAGCTTGTCCACCGCGCCGGAGCCGACGACCTTGGTGTCTCCGGTCACGATGCGGACACTCGCCTCCCGTGCGGCGTTCCCCACCTCACGGAGCACGCTGCGGAGAGACTCCATGGGAAGGCCCTCCTCGGCGATAATGCTCAGCGCCAGATATCGCGGCACCGCTCCCACCATGGCGAGGTCGTTGACGGTGCCGAACACGGCCAGCCGGCCGATGTTCCCGCCCGGGAAGAACAATGGCGTGACGGTGAATCCGTCTGTGGTGAACGCGATTCTTTCCCCGGGATTGCTGATCAGCGCGGCATCGCACAGCGTCATATCCGAGGCGCCGCCCAGCGCCGGCAGGACCACGGAACGGATCAGTTCGTCACTGGCGCGTCCTCCCGCACCGTGGGCCAGGGTGATCGTGGCGGTCTCCATGCTTCAGACGTCACGATAGCGGTAGTAGGCCGCGCATGTGCCCTCGGTGCTCACCATGCACGGACCGAAGGGGTTCTCGGGGGTGCACGCGGCGGCGAAGAGGGCGCAGTCGGCGGGACTGATGATGCCCCGCAGTACGTCGCCGCACCGGCACTCGGCCGAGTCTTCCGCGTCCGATTGGGGAGCCGGGTATCGTTGCGCCGCATCCCACGCGCCATAGTCGGGTGCGGGCATGAGCCCGGAGGCGGCGATGCGCCCAAGACCCCTCCAATCCGCGTCGGCAACGGCGAATACCTCGGACACGGCCGCCATGGCCGTTTCGTTGCCGCTGTACCGGACGGCCCTGCGGTACTGATTCCCGACGGTCGCCTCCCCGCGTTGAAACTGCTCGAGGATCATGAGCACCGAGTGCAGGATGTCCAGGGGTTCGAATCCTGAGACGACCACGGGACATCCGTGATCGGCGCACAGGAAGTCGTAGGCGCGCAGGCCGATCACGGCAGACACGTGCCCGGGAGCGATGAACGCGTCAACCCGCGTGGCGGGGTGGCGCATCAGCGCGCGGAGGGCCGGCGGCACGAGATAGTGGGCCGACATCACCGTGAAATTGGAGACGGCGTCCTTCCACGCCCGCCGCAGGACCATGGCGGTGGAGGGCGCGGTGGTCTCGAAGCCGATGGCGAGGAAGACTACCTGGCGGTCGGGCGAAACCCGGGCCAGGTCGAGGGCCTCCAGGGGCGAGTAGACCATGTGCACTCTGCCGGTGCCCCTGGCCCTTGAGAGCAGTGTGCCCCGCGGTGAGGGGACACGCATGATGTCGCCGAAACAGGCCACGACAACCTCTGGCCGGTCGGTGAGCGCCACCGCGTTGGCGACGGTGGCGGTAGGGACGATGCAGACCGGGCAACCGGGACCGTGCACCAGGTGCACCTCGGGCGGCAGAAGCGCGGCAAGCCCGTACCGGCAGATGGCGTGGGTGTGCCCTCCGCACACCTCCATGATTCGGATCGGACGGGCCAGCCGGGCAATGGCGTCAACGAGGCCCGGAACGAGCCCGCCCTGGCGGAACTCGGCGAGGTACCTCATGGGTGCCGTTTCCTTGGTGGGTGGTCAGGAGGGTGGGGGATCGGCGCGGAACGGCGAGTTGATCTCGTTGAGTTCACGAAAGAGCGCGAGGGTGGCCTCGGCCTCTTCCGGATCCAGGACACTGATGGCGAATCCCGCGTGCACGATGACGTAGTCACCGATGCGGGTCTCGGGCAGCAGATCGAGGCAGGCCTGGTGGCGGACGCCATCAAGGTCAACGATACCACGGCCGTCACCGTCTATTGACATGATTCGCGCGGGCACTGCGAGACACACGATCCTTGTTCTCCTTTCGCATGCTCCACAAGGAAACGGGATGGGGCGGCAATCGCAATGTGCATGGGGGCCGCCTTGACGCAGAGGCCTCTCGAGGCTATGTTCACCGCTGGTTCTGGGGGCGAATGGATTCGACGGGGCTGGATGACGCCCGGGTTGCGTGCCGAGGTCCCCGCGGCCTCGTAAAAAAGCGGGAAAACAATAACTGCCAACGAGCAGTATCTCCTG
>JALOPK010000074.1 GCA_025453925.1 Candidatus Eiseniibacteriota bacterium
CAGCCAGCGGCTGGCCGCCGGGATCGACGTAGACATGCAGCGGCACGAAGCAGACCGAGTCCGAGGAGCAGGTCTCCGGCGTCGCGACGACCTCAGTAGAAAGGCATACGCCCCCGGAGAGAGCCGTAAGACACGCCACGAGTGCGATCAGGCGTCCCCGGCTCCGATCTGCTGCGCGTCGAGCGCTCATCAGGCCTCCCTCACTGCAGGGCCACCGCCGCTGCCGCGATCAGGTCAATGTCACTCTGGTCGACCTCGGCATCCCCGTTCACGTCCCAGCGGGCCTTGAGCGACTCCGAGGCTTCGACGCGACGGGCAAGGGCAAAGGCATCGAGGATGTCCACCGCGCCGCTGCCATCCACATCGCCCACCGCTCCCTGCCGGGAGTGCGGGAGCAGGATCAGCACCGCAGCCGCCGCCGCGGCCAGCGGAGTCAGCCATCGCAGCGCCCGCATCCTTCCCCGCCGCGCGAAATGCCGCCAGGTCGCCTGCCGGACCCTCTGATCCACTTCAGGCGTTACCGCGAGCGGGGCATGGTACAGCGAGCGGAGGTCCCGGACGAGGGCCGCCGGTGCGGTGAGATCGGTGTCCCGAATGCTATCGTTGTCGGTCATGGTCGTCTCCTGTATGTGGAGTGCCGGCGGGGCACGAAAGGTTCACGATGGAGGCGCCCGGCTCCCCGCACGCGGATCATTGGAGTTCCTCGAAGTAGCGGAGAGTGCGTTCATCCTCGCGCAGGGCCTTCAGGGCGTTGTGCAGTCGCGATTTCACCGTGCCAACGGGGACCGCCAGCGCCGCGGCGATATCTTCGAGCTTCATGTCATCGACGAACCGCATGAGCAACACCTCCCGGTGGATCGAGGGGAGCGTGGCGACCACGTCGGCGAGGCTGCGCTCCTCGCCGCTCTCCAGGGGCGGATCACCGGCATGCAACACGATCTCTTCATCCAGGACGATCCGCCTGCTCTTCCGCAGCCTGCTCAGGGCGATGTTCTTGATGACCGGATAGAGGAACGTGGTGAGCGCGGAAGAGAGGCGGAACCGGGGGAATCTGCCCAGCAGGTAGATGAACGCATCCTGGACGATATCCATCGCTTCGTCTTGGTTGCCGGTGAACCGAAAGGCGAGTTGGGCAGCCCAGGCCTTGTGACGCTGATACAGCGCATCGAATGCCCGGGGATCCCCCCGGTTCGATGCCTCCACCAGCTCTTCGTCACTACGGCCATTGGGTTTCGCCACACCATGCCTCGCGAACCGGGCGCGCGGGCACCCTCCGGTATCATGGGTTACGACGTGCGTTGGCAACCAGCATCGTCGATGCCATCATCGTCAAGGGTGGAACGCCGCATCGTCCGGCTGACGGCGCGCGGCTCCGTGGGGGCTGCCGCCCATGAAGGGACACGGTTCATCGGCTCGGCCGCTTCGTCGTCAACCCCAATGGACCCTGCAGGGAAAGGTTGCGCTACGGCCCGTCTTTGCCTAGCTGTAGAGCTGGACGTCGGGCATGGACGTCCGAGGATGAGACGGTGGGTGCGCCTGATGCGACGCACCGAAGAGACAGACACTCGAATGGAGGAGCCTGACCATGAGGTCGATTTCCATTGGTGCCCTGATCATTGGACTGCTGGTGGGCGTCCCCGCACAGGCCGCCGAGACCACCGCCGGTGTTGATCTGGTTTCCGCCTACGTGTTCCGCGGGGTGACCTACAACGACGGCCCTTGCCTGCAGCCCTCTCTGGAGACGAGCGCAGGGGCATTCACGTTCAATGTCTGGGCCAATTTCGATCTCAATGACTACGAACCCGTGCAGTCGGGCGATTTCTCTGAAGTCGACTTCACGCTGTCCTATGGTGCCACGCTCGGAGCGGCCGAGCTGTCACTGGGCGTGATGGAGTTTCTTTTCCCGGAGGGCGGGCCTGACACGAACACCGGGGAACTGTATGCCTCAGCTGACATCCCGGTCGCCGCGGGTATAGGCGCATCAGCCTACCTGGGCTACGATTTCGTCGTGGTGAAGGATCTCTATGCCTCGGTCGGGCTCTCCTATGACATTCCCATCGAGGTCCCCACACTGTCGGTCTCTTTCATGGCGGGATACGCCGGTGACGACGCCGCGGCAGGCGGCACGGCGGGGCTGCATGAGTATGCCGCAACCATCGAGGGTGCGTATCCCTTCTCAGAGGCCGTTGAACTGGGCGGTTTCGTTACCTACACCGGCGGCCTCGATGATGAGGTGCTGCCCGAGCAGGATGTCGAGGTTTTCGGGGGCCTGAAGGTTCGTTGCGCATTCTGAGGAGACATCCGTGAGCGCAGAAGTCCCTGGGGGGCCCCCGCACCCATTCGAAGAAGCGCCGTGCGAATGAGGGCACCTCTCCCGCGCGGCACTGTTTGTTGTCGCACGAGGTCCCGGAGAGAGCCGCATGACGTCAGATCCCAAAGCCGGCGGGCTCCGAAGCAAGGATCAGAGAGGAGGGGGTCGGCGTGTGCGCTGCCTGCCTCCGAGCGGATCACGGGATTGCTCCGGCCACATCAAACTGCGCAGCACCGGAATCGAGGTTGGAACGTGCGAGACTTTGCCCGAGTTGGTTCAACGCAGAGAGCTCCGGCATGAAGGCGTACGATCCCCTTCACCCGCCTGTCGCCAAGGAGTGGCTGGAGCTGACCGCAGCAGACCGTGTCACGCTCGTCGAGCGCTACCATAGGCGGGCGGGGCCGAAGATGCCTAACCGCAAGGCGCATGCCGCCATACACGCGGCGGTCGAGAACCACGCCGCAAGGGGGAGCAGCACGCCCGTCCGGAAGACGATTGCGCGGCTGATGGCGGAAGGGCTGGATCGCCATGAGGCCGTGCATGCCGTTGGGGCCGTGCTTGCCCAGGTCATGCGGGCCGCGCTCACGAGCACCACGGGCACGAAGGGCCTGGGCGCCCGCTATGCCGATGCCCTGGGCGATTTGAACGCCCGGGACTGGCTCAGGGGACGCCGATCGTAAACTGACGCGGGCGGCCCTGCCGCGATCCGCCGGCTGCAACTTCCCAGCGGATGATGATGACCTGCGGCGCCGCGCAGTCTCTGGAGCCCCGTGCGGTGAGGAATCCCAAGGCCGCGATGCAAGATCCCAGATGGCGGATGCCGCATCATGACCCACTGCCGGGTCAGGCCTGGGCCCCGGCAGCGACTGGCAGTGCATATAGGACTTGTCCTATATGATTCCAGAGCAGTGACCACGCAATGAGGCATGCATCGGCTGAATCGGGACTCCACCGCAGCAGGAAGTCGCGGTCTACTCGTCTCCGCCCGACGGACTCCCGCTCTCGTAGGTCATGCCCTTCCGTCGCGCCTGCTCCCGGAGCATCTCGTTGACCTTGACGTCGAAGACGCTGCCCTTACCCTCTCTGGCGAGGCGGGCCGTCTCGGCGGCGATGTAGTCCTGCCGCTGCTTCAGCAGGTCATTGATCTCGGCCTGAACCTGCTGCCGCTTCGTTGCCTTCTCCTTGACGATCCGCTGCCGTTCCGCTGCATCGGCCTTCCGCAGCTCCTCGGGCAGGTCGGCATCCTTCAGCTCTTCCAGCCGCACGGTTCCATCTTCGAGGTCCTTGATCAACTCGCCGCCGCCCTGCACCACGACGCCGGTCTTCGCGTTGAAGACCATCCGGTCCGCCGCGACCGCAGATGGCGCTGCTTCCGCTGCTGCCTGCTTGGCCCGAACCAAGTGCTTCGTCTCGTCGGAGCCGTAGGCGACCAACGTCGTGCCAAGCTCTACGTTCAGCTCGGAAAGGCGGGCATCCATCGGGGTCGAGATAACCTGCATATCGCCGGTCTGCCCTATGGCCACATAGGTGCCCTCACCGAGGCTGGCGATCTCCCGCCAGATGGGCACGGTCGCCGTGTGGTCACCGCACTGGATGGTGTTGATGATGAGGTCCTTCCGCACGGCCCGCTGACAGGTGTCGGGATACTTCACGTCATCCGAGTAGTCCATATGCGGCGGGCAGTCGCCCACGAGGAAGATGATCTTCAGCACGTCTCTCTCGCCGCTCCACGACAGCTCTGACACTGCTTCATGCAGTGCCTGGTTCACGGACTCGGGCGTATCGCCGCCTCCATCGGCACGGAACTCATACAGGTTGGCGTAGACGGCATCTATGTCCTCGGTGAGGTCGAACAACTTAGTCACGTAGTCGTCGCCAAGGTCACGGTATCCGACCAGCCCGATGCTGAGCCGAGGAGCCGGCTTCGTCTCGACCATCTGATTCGCGATTGACCAGATCTTGGCCTTGGCACCCTCGATGAGCCCGCTCATGGAGCCGGTGGTGTCCAGCACGAAGCACACCTCGACACGGGGCGGATTGTCAGGTCCACTGGCGGTGGCCAGCGCGGGCAGGGCGTGGAGAGCAGCCAGGACAAGGGCGATGGTTCGGATCATTGGTTTCTCCTTTCAGAGTCAGGCGCCAGGGCTCAGGGTTCGGGACGAAGCCCGGAGCATCGAACGTTCAACGTGGAACCGGGTTGCCGATTGCCAACTCTCTTCCATCCTTCCATTCATCCACCTGTCCATCGTTCCATTCCCCCCTTCCATCGCCAGTTCAGTCGATGACTTCATACACCGTGTCGTCCAGCAGCACCTGAACGTTGCGGCCGACGGACAGCCACTGGGCGGCGTTGGGGTGCTTCGCCAGCAACGCGAAGTACTCGACAGAGCCGATCTTCACCTGCACCCGGCGGGCATCCGTCTCGGTCTGAACATTGGCATCTATCCACTGACCGCCGTTCTGATAGAACGTCCGCCCTCCCACGTACCGATTCTGCTTCTGGGTAACGGCCTGCTCCATCCTGTCGGCCACGGGGGATGCCACCGTCGCGCGACCGCCCCGTAACATGGGAGTGTTGGCGATGCCGGGCGCCGACATTCCCTTGGCCCGCTTGAGGGCGTCGAGGCCCTGGGCGCCGCCCACGGCGGCGTCGCCGGCAACGGTGGTCGGAAGCTGGCGGTACATACGGCCCGTGGCCTCGTGGAGCTCGGCGTCGAACTGCGGAAGACTGCGCTCCGCCTGGGCCAGGCCCCGGCGATCTTCATCCTCCACGATGAGGTAGGCGGTGTAGGGCGTGACGATCCCATATTTCCTGGCCAACTCGACGACCTCGTCCCGGAGTTCCGCGCTTTCGCCATTGAGCCGGATCTGATCCAAGAGGAACCCCACACGGCGGGTTGCCCATAGTCTCGGGATGAAGGCGTGCTCGATGGCTGCCCGGGGGAAGCCAACTTCATGGGTGAAGCTGCGGGGTGTGCCGTTCACGGACCCCTTGATAGTCACCGCCGCATCGCCCGTGCCCGAGTACCGGCCCAGCACCACCAACTGATCGCCCCTGAAGAGATCAGGCAGCATTCCGGGCACCAGCTTTGATGGCCGTATGCCTGCCGTGATCACAAGCTCGAGGTCGGTGAGCACCGGTTCATTGATCTTGGCATAGAAGCTGGAGACCTTGATCTCGATGTCTTCATCGGGCAGTACATACTGGCTGGCCGCCCGGGTCTTCTCGGTGATGAGGTCCAGGAGATGGGTGTTCACGTCGGTGCCGATCCCGAAACAGAACACACGGATCGTCTGGTCACCGATGCGCTTCGTGACGTCGCTCACGATCTCGTCGGTGGAGGTCGGGCCGATGGTCGGCTTGCCGTCGGTGAGGAACACCACGACGTAGGGTCTGCCGTCACGGGCCTCGCCCGAGTGCTTCAACGCCGTGGCGAGCGCCTCCTGAATGGCGGTTCCCCCGATGGGTTTAAGCCCTTCCACGAAGGTTTCGGCCTTGGCCCGATTCACGCTGTTCGCGGGCACCAGGCCCTCGAACAGTGCCTCCGCCTCGGTGGAGAACCTGACCACCTCGAACCGGTCGCCGTCATTGAGGTTCCTCAGGCAGAGGGCAAGGGCACGCTTGGCAGCATCGATCTTGCCCCGTTCGGCCATCGAACCCGAGGTGTCCAGCACGAAGACGACGTCCTTCTCGACCACCCGCTGCCGCTCGTGCTGCACCGACGGCGAGGCCAGGAGGAGGAAAAACCCTCCGTCGCGGTCCTCACTCTCACGGTACGTGAGTACGTCGATTCCCACGTCGGACCTGGCTTCCGGCGCAAAGAAGAGCTGGAAGTCCGTGTCGGGTCGCACGTTGTCGGCCTCGTAACCGATGGTTGCTTTGGAAGATCCGTGACGCGTGATCTCGACGGTGTGGCTGGGGCAGAATACCGACTTGACGCCCTTGGCACATGAGAGATCTACCTTCACCAAGACGTTTCGCAGCGGCCGCGCGGAGAACTTCTCGGTATTGAGCGGATACACGTATGACACCATCCCCGCATCGTTGCGGAGCAACTCGGTGTAGGAGAGCCTGATGCGCTTCTCGCTGTGTGGTTCGATGGGGTACACGCGCACCTTGAACAACGACTGACCGGCATACTCCAGAAGGGCCGGGTCTCTCATCCGCCGGACGATGTCCTCATAGATCTGACGCGCCTTGTCCGCGTCGAGCAGTTCTGCCTCGGCTTCCTTGCCGTTGATGTCCATGGAGAACCTGTCGATCCGGGCGCCCTTGGGAACCGGAAACAAGTACAACCCCTCCAGGCGCTGGCTGTTAGGATTGTAGAAAACCTGATCGACGTTGGTGACGGCCACCTGGTCATCGATTCGTGCCGTCACGTGGTGGTACCTCACCTCCAATGGCGCGAACTCGTGGTGCGGGAGGGGCCAGGGGTGAGGCGGTCGTGGAGGATGCGGGGGCATGGGAGGGGGATGGGGGATGATGATGAGTCCATCCGCCGCCGCGGCGACAGCGAGGACCGCGACGAGCACGGCGATCCAGCGAGGGCGTGCGACGCGTATCATGTCATGAGCCTCCTTTGGCGTACAACACTCGCACTCAACAGGACCCCCCGCGCGGCGAAGGGTTCCGCCTGCAGGGGATTGAAGTCCTGATCACCCCTCTAGCGTGCAACTCGCCATCTTGGTTCACGGGCAACCCGTCCTCGATTGCCTGACTCACAAAGGAACGAACAGATCGGGATGCCGGACCCCCGGCCGGGAACTCCGCGAATCGGAGCCTTCCCGGCCCTCAGTGCCGTCTCACAGCGATCGGTATGCGCCAGCGTCATGCACGGCCGCACTCCCCGAGGTGAGTCGTGTCGAGCTTCGCATGCCGTGGACAAGGGGCGGGAGGAGAGGAGAAGAATGAGGATGGATAGACCGGACTCTCAGGCGCGGGCGCGGAACACCTCATCCAGGGCTTCCACCACCATCGGCTGAAACTGCGTTCCCGATCCCCGTTGCACCTCCGCGAGCCCTTCCGATATGGTCTTCGGTCGCGAGTAGAGCCTCGACGGCGATGTCATCGCTTCGAACGCGTCCGCGACCGCCACGATCGACTCCTCTTTGGTGGTTTGTTTCAGCCCGCGGGGGTAGCCTGTGCCGTCCGGGCGCTCGTGGTGGCCGCCCGCGACGCGCGCCAGGGTCCGGAGCCCAAGGCCGTCCAGCAACTCCTCGCCGCGGGTGGTGTGTGAGCGCAGAATGCTCCAGTCCCGATCGGAGAGCGGGGAGACCTTGTTCAGGATGCACCAGGGAACGAGAAGCTTCCCGAAGTCGTGGAACAACCCATCCAGTTCCACCCGCTTCACCCGCCGTACTCTCGGCTCACCGTTTCCCAGAACCCTTACGGCGATACGGCCCGCCAGGGCCGACACCCGCAAGGAGTGGTCTCCTCCCGTATAGGTATCCTTGCTTTGGAGGAGTTCGAGCACCTGCATGACCACTGGCTCGCCTGTGGACTCAAGGGCATGATGGGGATCCGGGGCCTTGGACACGAGATCCCGCAGAATGTCAACGAATACTTCGACAATGCGGAGCTCCTGCCGGGGATTGGCGACGAGAAGGCTCGACTGCATCGCTTTCCTCGCCCACTGAACCGCAGCGGCAGTCTCCCCGCGGGAAGCATAGACCTGTGCCCACCTCCGATAGATCTCGGGGAGAAGCTGCTCTTGCCCCGCTCGCATGCACTCGGTCTCCAGCGGCGCGAGGATCCGCTCGGCCTTCCGGTGGTCGCCGAGGCGTACGCAGACCTCTGCGCGATTGCCCAGGGCGATCACCCGTGTCCGGGCATGGAGGGGAAGGGACAGCGCCTCCTCGATTGCGGCTGTCGCACGTTGCAGTACCGGCTTGTCGTTGCCGGTTGCCCGCGCCATGCGGAGGAGCACCCACCCCGCATTGTTGGTCAGCAGCCCCCGCACCTCCTGGGGGAGGAAGGAGTCCATCTCCGCGAAGACGGCTCTCGGGCGCTTCTGGACCAGGTTCATGATCTCACCGTAGATCTTGAGGGCCTCGCCGTATTGGCCCGTCTCCGTCAGCACCGCGGCGCGGTTGAGGAGAATCACCGGGGTCTGCGACAGCGGATCCGACGCCGGGATTAGTTCGAGCGCCTGACAGAAGAGCCTCTCGGCATCCTGGAATGCGCCTTGATCGAAGCAGGCGAGCCCCGCGGCGTTGAGCATGGTCACGGCGCTGATCGGTCTGCCGTCCTCCAGGAAGACCCGGTGGCTGTGGAGGGCAATCGTCTCAGCCGCCGATGGGTCTCCAACGGCGCGAAGGTGGGCCGCGAGCGCGCACAGCGTCTCGAAGCCAAGGGGAGGGCCCGTGTCATGCTGAACTTCGGCAACGAGACTCTGAATGCACTCTGACGCCGCCCGATGCTCTTCGTGGCTCAGTCTGGGCAATGGCGCGATGGCCATAACTCGAGCAGCAAGACCATCAGGGGCACTGGATGCATTTGTGCCGTCGTGCCTTTCGGTCATGCGACCTCCTCCCGTGGCACGCCCTGTCCCGCACAATGAGAGCGCCTCTACAACCTGCACGCCGTGCCCCGGCGGTCAAGCTTCTGGTTCATCGCCCCAATCAGGACGATCGTGTTCCATCACCGATTTGAGTCGGTTGCAGGTCCAGCACGGGACGTGCCGCGGTCTCGGCATCGAGGGGAGCGGCGCTGCACGCCGGACCTGCGCCTTGCGCCGTCGAAGAGGGGCTCCAGAGGAGACGGGCGCTCCGCTATCGCCATGGTACTCGGATTCACAAATACGAGCGTGTTTGCATCCCGGGTCCGCCAGCCGGCGGATTGCTCGATCGGTGAGATATCGCAACGGATATCTGCCCTCCTCGCTTGCCCGCTGACCGGTCGCCCCCATGCTCTCGGTACGTGACCGTACGAATGAACCAGTGTGCTTAGCTGATGTGCGATAACTCCGGAGTGACTCGGGTTTCGTCGACCACTGCCACCAGCGCCTCGACGATGTCCGGCCGGAATTGAGTGCCCGAACCGCGCTGCACCTCCGCCAGCGCTTCGGCGAAGGTCTTCGGCAGAGTGTAGAGCCGGGATGGCGACGCCATGGCGTCGAAGGAATCTGCGGCCGCGACGATGGCTGCCTCGATGGTGGATCGCGTATCCCCGCGAGGGTAGCCTGCACCATCCGGCCGTTCATGGTGGCCGCCCGCCACCAACGCGAGGCTCCACAGGCCCAGATCGCGCAGGATCGCCTCCCCGGTGGTCGTGTGCGCCTTCAGGAGCTCCCAGTCCCTCCGCGAGAGACGAGGCACGCGGTTGAGCAGGCTCCACGGGATGCGTAGTTTGCCCACATCGTGGAAGAGGCCCCCGAGCTCTACCCGTTTGACCCACTTCTGCTGTCCCGGCCCATCCCCTACCATCCTGCACGCGATCCGCCTCGCCAGCTCGGCGACGCGCCGTGAGTGACTGCCTCCGGTATACGTGTCCTTGCTCTCCAGCAGCGCTACGATCTGTGAGACCACCGTCGCCCCCGAAGACTCCAACGCGAGGTACGGATCGGCCGCTCGTGACACGACGTCATGGAGGATGTCAAGAAACACCTCCACGATTCTGAGCTCCTGCCGGGGGTTTGCCTCCTGGATGCTCGTCTGCATCGCCTTCAGGGTCCACTCAATGGCGGTGTCGACATTGCCCATGGCGGCCTCAAGCTGTGCCCTCCTCCTATACGCCTCCGGGAGCAGCTTCTGGTAGCCGGCGCTGAGGCATTCGGCCTCCATGGTGGTCAGCGCCGCCGCGGCAGATTCCGTCTCTCCGAGCATGATGCTCGCTTCCGCGCGATTTCCCCAGGTGATGAGCCGGGTCCTTGGGTGCAGCGGGAGCTGCAGAGCGGCATCGAAGCTGGTCACCGCGCGTGCGATCAGCTCGCGATCGTTCCCGGCGGCTCGGGCGGAGCGAAGCAGCACCCACCCGATGTTGTTGGTCACCAGCCCCCGCACTTGCTGGGGGAGAAGTGCATCCCGCTGACCATAGCTCCCCGGCGGCGAGGAGTCGAGTTCACGGATCGTCCGCTCATACAGGAGAAGCGCCTGTTCGTATCCTCCCATTTCTGTCATCACGGTGGCATGATTGATCAAGAGAACCGGGGTCTGGAGCCGCGAATCCGGGGACGGGATCAGGCTCAGAGCCTTCATGAAGTGATGCCCCGCATCCTCCAACGCTCCTTGGTCGAAGCAGGCAAGGCCCGCCATGTTGTACAGCGCAATGGCATTGGTGGTCTCGGACCGCTCCAGGAAACGATGGGCCGCCATGTCCGCGAGCGTTTCCGCAGCAGCAGGGTCGCCGATGGTGCGGAGATGGGATGCCACGGCTGCGAGCTCGTCGAAGTCGAGGCGGTGAGGAGGGGCGGTGGCGAACGCATCGAGCAACGCCTGGATCAGATCGGAGGCCGACCGGTGCTCGTCATTCGAGAGACCGGGCAGGGGTTGGAGATCTCTGACCTTCACAGTTAGCATCATCGTGTCCGGCGAACCCGGTACGCGAGATGGCTCGTCCATCGTTCCTCCTGAGCGGCGGTACGCCGCGGCGTGTCACGGGTGTATGCAGTCCGGCGACTCGATGGCGAGGGTCTGACGGTCGAGGGAGCCACAGGGCGCCCGGGTACGCCGGTTGCGGCAGACGGGCGCCGGGCGCTATTCACCGCAGTTGCACGGCATTGACTCGACGTCAAGGCCCAATGTCCGCCAGACCTCCTCGCTCTCCTCACAGAGGGCGACCGGGCAGACCTCTCGAAAGATAGACACCGCTGGACGATAGAGGCCGAGCCGGACATCCCATGGGTACCTCGCCAGACCCTTCGGATCATCCGGCGGCTCCAGCCCGGAGAACAGGCCGTTCCCCATCACCCGCAGAAGATTGGCATCCGCGCGAAGCGTCCCGAGGGTCACCCGCTCCGGTGGAAGCGTTGCGAGCGCACGGGCGATCCCGTCGTGATCGTAGCCCGCGATCATCGGATCGATTCTCATCCGCACACGCCAGCCCGCAGCGAGCAACGCCGACGCAGCCTCCATTCGCTCGTCCACAGACGCCGCGCCGCCCTCGTAGCGGCGCGCCGCATCGGGGTTCGTCACCGAGAACGAAACAACGACGTTTCGGCACGGGGAGGAGTCCAGCAAGGGCCGGCACTCCCGGATGCCGCCCTTGGTGACCAGAAGCAGCGTGTGCGGCCGACCGGCGGCGTGCTGCCTGAAGGCATCCACCAAGCGCACGGCGAGGGGCCGAGCTTCCTCAAACACCAGGCTGTCGCAGAGATTCCCCGTGTTCAGCACGTTGGTTTCGAGGCCGTCTCGGCCGATCCACCGGCGTGTCTCCTCGATGATGCGATCGGTGTTGGTGAACGCTTCGGGACGGGGGAGGTACCAGAACGATGATTTGAGGTAACAGTAGCTGCACTGGGGAGAGAAGGCACACCCATTGGCGTGGGCCAGGACGAAGAAGTTCGGGCACACAGTCTTGGGGGGCGTCGTGCGAAATAGCTCGATGAACCGGCTTTGCCGTTCACGAAGG
>JALOPK010000389.1 GCA_025453925.1 Candidatus Eiseniibacteriota bacterium
ATCTCCAGTCCTGGCAGGGAAGCAGATGAGCCTCCCCACCGCGCCGACTCCAGCTCCTGCTCGTGATCGTGATCGTAACCAGCATCGGCCCCATAAACGATCTGATTCCCGCTTGACTGGATTCAGGATTGTCTCGAGTATGTGTACGATGACGAGCACCGAGGTCTACGACGTTCGAACGTTTCCCGGGGAGAGTTGATGTCCTGGCGACCCGAAACGAAGAGATTGTTTCCATGCCGAAATGGGATGCCGCGCAGTATCTGAAGTTCGCCGACGAGCGCACGCAACCGGCGCGGGACCTGGTGGAGCGCATCGCGATGGAGCACCCCCGGTCCATCGTGGATCTCGGCTGCGGGCCGGGAAACAGCACGGCGATTTTACGGCGACGATGGCCCGATGCCAAGATCGTCGGCCTGGACAACTCGCCGGAGATGATCGAAGCCGCCCGGCGGGAGTATCCCGAGGGCCGGTGGGTTTTGGCGGATGCCGGTACGTGGAGCGCGGACAGCCCTTTCGATCTCGTCTGCTCCAACGCGGCCCTTCACTGGGTGCCCCGCCATGAGCGGCTGCTCCCTCACCTTTTGGGTCAACTCAAGCCCGGAGGCGCCCTGGCTGTTCAGATCCCCGCTCACTATGGCTCGACGGCGCACCGGGCGATTGCCGGGGTCTCCGACGACCCCGAATGGCGGGACCTCATGGGGAAAGCCCGTAACGCCATGACCCAGGAAACTCCCGAATTCTACTACAATGTCTTGCAGCCCCTGTCGTCTCATCTCGATCTGTGGGAGACGGAATACTACCATTTCCTGGACGGTCCGGAAGCCCTGGTCGATTGGTTCCGGGGAACCGGTTTGCGGCCTTACCTGCAGGCCCTTGAGAACGACCTTCAACGCCGCCGGTTCGAGGAGAAGCTCCTGGCGGGCTTCGAGCGCAGCTATCCCCGGCAGCGCGACGGCCGAATCCTGTTTCCTTTCCGGCGTCTCTTCATTGTGGCCTATCGATGAGGCGGTTTCATCGGTAGGTGACCACGATGTGCCCCGAGAGCTGACCGTTCACACCCGCCTGGGGGCTGTAGGCCGGCAGGGTCGACTGGGCACACTCATGAAAGCCATACCACGGGTCGCGGAAAAAGACCCTGCCGTCGGAATCCACGTAGGGAACCACGACAAAATGCCCGCCGCCGCCCGACCACCCCACCCTCACGATGGCCGGAGTCCTCTCCGTCGCGTAAAACTCCAGGTACCGGTGCAGCCCGGCAGGGGTGACGTTGGTGGCCCCGTAGGCCCTCACCCCTTCAGCGTTCAGGACGTAGGAGAGATTCATCATGGCCGTGGTCCCGCTCGCCAGCGTCCATTTCCCCGGGTAGCTCTGGGACAAACGGCGGGCCTCGCCTTCTCCGTCCACCATGCACTGCATCCGGTAAGAGCTTTGCACCATGGCCACACAAGCCGGGCCGCAGGAAGTGGCGTACTCCTGCATCAGCACGTAGTGCAACCGTCCCCTGCTGTCCGTGAAAAACCTTGCTCCCATAAGCCTCAAGCCTCCTCTCAGGGTTGAATTGCCCGATGGATGACGACCGATCCTCACCCCTCGCGCACGACCCCGGCGGTTCCGTCCCCCGGGGTGATCGTCGCGACGACGCCTCGCAAGAAGCGTTCAGGTCTTGCGTCTGGAAAGCAAAACATCGATCCATGGCCTGTGCGTGTGCAGCTGCATGTCCCGTCAATCGGCCTTCATGGCCGTCTTCCGTGCCTTTCGCGCCCTCCACCGCTGGTTCAGTCCCTCCAGCAGCACAAAGAAGACCGGCACAAAGGGGATGGCGATCAGCGTCGAAGAGACCATGCCGCCGAAGACCACCGTCCCGATGGCCCGCTGGCTGGCGGCGCCCGCCCCCGACGCGATGAGCAGAGGCAGCACGCCCACGATGAAGGTGAAGGACGTCATGACGATGGGGCGAAAACGGCGCCTCGTGGCTTCAACGGCGGCCTCGGCCAGGGGCATGCCGTCGCGGTGGAGATCCCTTGCGAATTCCACGATCAGGATGGCGTTCTTGCTCGCAAGAGCGATCATGAGCACCAGCCCCACCTGGGTGTACAAGTTGTTGTCGTACCCGCGGGAGATCAAGGCGAGGAGCACTCCCACCAGCGCCACGGAAACCACCAGGACAATGGCCGCGGGAGACGTCCAGCTCTCGTAGAGCGCTGCCAGAACCATGTACACCAGGATGATGGAGAGAGCATAAATCAGGTAGGCCTGGTAGCCAACCTTCTTCTCCTGGTAGCTCGTCGACGTCCAGTCGTAAGCCATTCCCTGGGGCAGGGTGTTTTCGGCCAGCTGCTCCATGAGCTTCAGGGCTTCACCCGAGCTGAATCCGGGAGCGCTCGAGCCGAAGATGGTCGCTGATGGGTAAAGGTTGTAGCGGGTGATCAGCTCGGAGCCCAGGATCCGCCTCACATCCAGGAGGGTCCCCAGGGGCACCATCTCCCCTGCCCGATTGCGGACATGCAGGCTCTTGATGTCACGTGTTTCCAGCCGGTGGACGCTCTCGGCCTGGACGTAGACCTGGAAGACCTGGCCGAACTTGTTGAACAGGTTCACAAATGACGAGCCCAGGTAGGACTGCAGCGTTTCGAAGACGCCGGCCAGGGGAACCTGGAGGGACTCCGCCTTGGTCCGGTCGATGTCCAGGTAGAGCTGCGGGCTGTTGTTGCTGAAGGTGCTGACCAACCCCCGAAGGCCGGGCTGGGAATTCCCCAGCTGCACGAGATCGCGCGCCGCCTGCTGGAGCCCCGCCAAGCCGAGGCTGGCGCGGTCTTCCACCACCATCTGGAAGCCGCCCGTCTGGCCCAGCCCGCGAATGGGAGGCGGGATGAGCACGAACGCCAGGGCATCCTGAATGCCCGCCAGTTGACGATTGATGCTTCCCACGATAGCATCCTGGCTCAGCTCGCTCCCCCGCTCGCTCCAGTCCTTGTAGACCAGAAAGGTCGTGGAGATCGTCGAGACACTGGCGCCGTCCAGGAGCGAAAATCCCCCGATGTTGACCCAGCTGTGCACCCCCGGTGTCTTGCTGAGAATGTCGTTGATCTGTGCCGAGACCAGCCTGGACCTGGGCTGGGACGCCCCGTCCGGCAACCGCGCGATCAACACGGCGTAGCCCTGATCCTCGGTGGGCAGGAAGCCCGTCGGCTGGCGCAGGAAGAAATACAGGGTCACGTTGATGATCACCGCAAAGATCACCAGCATGAGCACTGGCCGCCTCACCATTCGGGCCACCATGGCGATGTAGACTTTGGATACAGCTTCGAAGCTCCGGTTGAAGCCCCGGGCCAGCCAGTTGGGCCGCCGGTCGCCCCGGGGCCTCAGCCACACGGCGCACTGCACGGGCTTCAGGGTGAGGGCGTTGATGGCGCTGATGACCGCGGTGGCGGCGATGACGAGGGCAAACTGCCGGAAGATCTGCCCGGTGATCCCCGGCAGAAAG
>JALOPK010000390.1 GCA_025453925.1 Candidatus Eiseniibacteriota bacterium
TCCCCACGATCTCCCTGATGAACACGCCCGGATCCTTGACCCTGATGGCGTAGATGCCGAAGGCGGTCACGCGGACCACGCCGAACTCCGGATCACGCATCGTGCAAGGCCCCGGCGTGCCCCACTTGAGACTCGTGAACTGCCGCGTGCTCACGAAGTACACCTCCGCCTTGAACGGGCTGTTGAACCCGTACTTCCAGCCCTTGAGCGTGGTCAGAAGCGGCATGTTCTCCGTCTGGAGCGTGTATGTGCCCGGGTGATAGATGTCGGCCAGGTAGCCCTCGTTGATGAAAACCGCGGCCTGCCCTTCGCGTACCACGAGCTTGGCGCCGTACTTGATCTCGTTGCCGTACCGTTCGAATCGGTACACCAAAGTGTTTCCTGTGTCGTCCAACCACTCGATGATGTCCACGAACTCGCCGCGGATCTTGCTGAACAAGCCCATTCAAGTCCTCCTCGCGCAGGATGCCGGTAGTCGCCAGGCAGTAACGCCGGATGCTCCGGCAAGTTAGGGATGCTCGTCCCGGGTTCAAGCGGATCGACGAGGGAGTCGCCGGTCCTGCGTTCTTCGCTTGCGGGACCATGAGATACCACGCGGTTCCAGGCGTCGTTCGCCAGCACCCATCGCCACACGGTGGAAGGGGCGCCGAGCGCGGTGCGTTCGGGAGCGGACACAACCGATCTCGGTCGACCGGGGGAGATGCTTTCGCCTGTCATCGGAAGAACGGGATTCCCGCGGTGGGGCACCCCGGCACGGTGCTTCCCGGCCCCGCGCCCATAGAATGCACTGCGATGGGGTAGAACCCGGCAATGCGGGAATCACGCGGCGGTGTTGAGAGGGGGCTTCATGCGGCAGGAGGCGGTCGCTCGGACAGCGAGCGACCCGCCCGCAGGCGAATCACGTCTTGGCGAATTATGACTAATATTGTCATAATTGTGATACTTCTTGACATTTCTTGCCATAAGGTTGACCTTACTCTCATGAACGTATCACTCACCCCCAAGCTCGAGCGGTTTGTCCAGGAGAAGGTGGCCTCTGGCCTCTATGCCTCGGCAAGCGAGGTCGTCCGCGAGGCGCTTCGCGTACTCGAAGAGCGCGACCGGATCGAAGAGTCCCGCCAACAGGCGTTACGGACAAGGGCTGCGGAAGCCTCTGCCATCTCGGTGCCAAGGACGTTCCTGCCCGACCCCGCGATCGAAGGTGCCTCGCCGCACCTCCTTTCGAGTGGACGTAAGGGGCCGAGAAGAGCCGGGGCATGAAGCAGCCGTCCCGCCCGGTTCCTCGGTGCCCACCGTGGCCGGTGGATCTCCGATTCGCGCGTCGGGCTGCCGCTCGATCCGAGGCTGCGCACTGAGATGGCTGATCGCGGCGGTTCTCGGCGAGCACTCGACGGGCTGTCTGCGGCGCGTGTTCACTTCCGCCCGCCACCTTCTCCGAGGTTCGCCGCCAGGCGCGTCGTGGTGATCTGCCCTTCACGGGGAGTCGCGCCATGAATGCCCTCCTCATCTACCCTGAGTTCCCCGAAACGTTTTGGAGCTTCACCCATGCCCTGAAGTTCATTCGGAAACGAGCCTCGATCCCCCCACTGGGCCTCCTGACCCTTGCGGCGATCCTGCCACGCGGCTGGCCCAAACGGCTGGTCGATATGAACGTGCGGGCGCTGACCGCCAAGGACCTCGATTGGGCCGACTATGCGTTCATCGGGGGTATGGCCTTGCAGCGGGAATCCGTCGGCCGCGTGATCAGCGCGTGCAAGACGGCGGGTGTCAAAGTGGTCGCGGGAGGACCCCTCTTCACCGGCGAACGTGAGGGATTCGAGGAGGTCGACCACTTTGTGTTGAACGAGGCGGAACTGACCGTCCCGCAGTTCCTCGCCGATCTTGCACAGGGAGGCGCTCGGCGCGTCTACGAGACCGCCGAGTTCGCGGATCTTCGCACAACGCCGATACCCCTGTGGCGGCTGGCTGATCGGGGACGGTACGCGGAGATGTGCGTCCAATACTCGCGGGGCTGCCCCTTCAACTGCGAGTTCTGCAACGTCACCGCCCTTTTCGGACACAGGCCGCGGACGAAGGATGCCGGGCAGATCGTCGAGGAGCTCGAGAGCCTCGCGGGTCTCGGATGGCGGGGGCAGGTGTTCTTCGTGGATGACAATCTCATTGGGAACAAGCATCAACTCAAGACGGAACTCCTCCCTGCGCTCATCGAGTGGCAGCGAGCGCGGCCGGGCATGACGTTCCACACGGAGGCCTCCATCAACCTGTCCGACGACGAGGAGCTGATGGCTCTGATGGTGGAGGCCGGATTCAACAGGGTTTTCATTGGAATCGAGACGCCCGACGAAGGCAGCCTCGTCGAATGCAGCAAATTCCAGAACAAGAACCGGGACATGGTCGAGGATGTGCGGCGGATGCATCGTGCCGGGCTGGAGGTGCAGGGAGGGTTCATCGTCGGCTTTGATAGCGACTCACCCACCATCTTCCAGCGCCAAATCGATTTCATCCAGAAGAGCGGGATCGTGACTGCCATGGTCGGCCTTCTCCAGGCCCCTTCGGGTACGCGGCTCCATGATCGGTTGCGCAGGGAAGGGCGTCTCCTGGCGCCGATGTCCGGTGACAATACGGATGGGACGACGAACATCATCCCGCTCATGAATCTCGAGACGCTTCGCGAAGGATACCAGGGCATCGTGCGGTCCATCTACGCTCCCGGCAGCTACTACCAGCGAGTCCGCACGCTCTTGCGCGAGTACACGAAGCCGAAGGTCAAGGCCCCGTTGGACCTGCAGCACAAGCTCGCGCTGTTCCGTTCAGCCTTGCGCCTTGGAATCATCGGCAAGGAGCGCGTCGAGTACTGGAAACTCCTCCTGTGGACCTCCTTCCGGCATCCCCGGCTGTTCCCCATGGCGGTGACCCTCTCCATCTATGGCCACCATTTCCGGAAGATCTACGAACAGCTCTTCCCGAAGGGAACGGCTATCCCCCGATAGGCACGCGATCTGAGAGCCTCGGCATCGCCATAGCGGTGGAGGGGTCATGGCCTGCACGGTTGGGAGTATCACCGATGTCCACCGATCGGGCTCCAAGACAACGCCTCCCGGTCGCCGCGGCGGACGCGGGCGATGGATTGATGGGATCGAGGATATAGGACATGTCTTATATAGGACGTGTCCTATATGAATAACCTCCGGAAGCGGCCCTAGGCGAGATCCAGACCCGATGTTCAGACGTGCTCCTCGATGAACCATGCGCCTGCCGTGTCGACGCCGGCGTGAAAGGTTCTGGATTCGTCGGTGAGGGCGTTCCCTCGGAATCCTCGCGATCTTCTCACTCCACATGAGGCATGGCGCTCTGTGGAGTGCGCAGGCGTGCCTGCGCCTGGAGAGCGGGAGCTCGGCTCCCACAGGTGGAAGCGGCGGCACGCTGCCGCACTCCATGGAGGGGCGGAGCTCCGACTCCGCCCG
>JALOPK010000075.1 GCA_025453925.1 Candidatus Eiseniibacteriota bacterium
CCCTCACACTGACCGGCTCCACCCCCGAGAAGCCTCGGCACAGGCGCCAGGGCCTGCCCGGTGTCTCCGAGTTGTGACCGGCCCCATGCGGACGGCGCCTCCACTCAGGAAAAGGCGCCCCACGCCTGGAGGCGACTCCGGATGAACTCGATGACGGCCTGGTGTTCGGACTTGCCTGTGCCCGTGATCGGCATGGGAGGCCCGAAGGCCATGTGGAGTGGCTTCGTCCGATCGAACGGGCCGAAGTCCCGGAGGATCCTCCCGTTCCCCCAGGCATCGGTCTTCACCGCCGCAGGAATGACCGCGACGCCGCCCGCGCGTGCCAGCTTGATGCCCAGGGAGTTGAACTGCTCGGGGACGAACGCAATCCGGCGGGTTGCCTGCGGAAACACGATGACGGAGACCCCTCGCGCCAGAAGCTCCCTGCCCCTGGTGAGCACTGCCTCCATGTCGCCCCGGGGGTCTTTCCGCGTCACGACGATGGGATCGCGTGAGCGCATCACTGGCCCGAAGATCGGATGGGTCACCAGACTGCGCTTCACCACGAACGTCACCGGACGGACGGGAGCGATGATGGAGGGGAGCAGTTGGGTTTCGGCGGCACTCATGTGATTGCCGATGATGACGACCGGGCCTTGGGTCTTCCGCAGGTTGTCGATTCCGGACAGATGCAGCCGGCCCCCACACCGCTCGACCTGGCGGAAGATCGCGAACGAGCTCGTGGCCCACTCGGTGTCATCGTAGCGATTTCGCACCGCCGTGTACCATGCACGGAAGACGACCCCGAAGTAGCGGAGGTAGAGATTCCACCTCGTACCAAGAAGGCGATCGAGCACGTAGCGGGGCGTGTCCTCGGGCGTGTCGTAGGTGTCTTCAGGGAAGAACACGGGAAGGTTGCGATCCATGATGGTTGCTCTCCCAAGAACGATGCCTCGCCGGCTCCTCATACATTGCTCAACGACACGTCAGTGCCTGCAGGCGTGTAGGCCGCCGCAGAAACGGCTATCTCGCTCTCACGCCCGGGCGTAGGCCTCGCGTACACGAGTGGTCCGAAACCTCGCGGGCACCCGCTCTCGCGGTCGGTGATGATTCTGATGGCCACCACTTCTCCGAAGACGCCGAATGCCCACTGGATCGTCTCTCTGGTGATACTGCGACTCAGATTGCCGGCGCACAGCTTCCTCACCCGGAGCGGTGCGCCGCTCCGCCGCCTCGCCGCACTAGCGGTCTGCCAGGTAGATCCCGGCACCCGGCCGCAGGTCGCTCTTTCCCCCACAGGCTCAGGCGGCGGCCCCTCGGTGGCGGAAACCCCTTGGAATGCGACAGAGACCGGGAATATACCTGCGGCACAACGCCGTGCCAATCACCCCAATCCGCCGCGGACAGGGGGCCTCCCGGCCGGTTGCACGCCAAGAAACGGCGGGAAAAAGAATGCGTGCATCACTGCCGCGCGGTCGGCACGAGGGGCATGACGGGATCCCCGGCCTCACTGCCATGGACTGCGACGGGCGGCAACGCTACTTTGTCGCCACCAGCATGCCTATAGGAGCCCGAACATGCGCATCATCAGGTTTCTCGACGAGCGTGGCGACAGTCGATGGGGAGTTCCCGAGGAAAACGGGCAAGCCCGCATCTTGGTTGCCCCACCTTTTCCCGAGCCGCCGCGGCTTGGCCACGAACGTGCCGCTGTCTCCAGAATCCTTGCGCCCGTTGAGCCAAGTAATGTCTACTGTGTCGGAAAGAACTACCAGGAGCACATCGTCGAAACCGGCAGTCGCCCGCCCGCCCACCCCATCGTCTTCCTGAAGCCGACCACGGCCGTGATCGGCCCGGATGCCTCCATCCGGATCCCCTTGGCGTGCAGAGATACCCCACAGGTCGACTACGAGGGCGAGCTGGCGGTCGTCGTCGGCCGGGAGGCCCGCGATGTGAGCGAGGAGGATGCGTTGCACCACGTACTGGGGTATGCGTGCGCCAACGACGTCACTGCCCGCTGGTGGCAGCGCCACGGAGGCGGGCCATGGGCGCGCGGGAAGGGCTTCGACGGTTTCTGTCCCGTGGGCCCGTGCGTGGTGACGGCCGACGAAATCCCCGACCCCCAGTCCCTGTTGCTGGAGACGGAGCTGAACGGCGTCATCATGCAGCGGTCTGCGACATCCCAGATGCTGTTTTCCGTGAGGCGACTCATCTCGTTCCTGAGCCAGGACACCACTTTGCTCCCGGGGACGTTGATTCTGACCGGTACCCCGGCAGGTGTCGGGTTCACCAGAACCCCGCCAGTGTTCATGCGTGCCGGCGATGTGGTCGCCGTCACCATCAGCGGCGTGGGCAGACTGGAGAACAGGGTTGAAGCCGCATAGGCGCGGACCGCCCGAGAGCCCCGGGCTGAGCGCCCCTCCTCGAGACCCCTTTTCCCTGGGATCAGGCCGCACTTCGTCCATCACCCTTCTTCGTCTCTCTGGTTGCTCGCGTACACCACATTGAGAGGAGTCCTGATGAGCCGCCGTTGTCTCTTCCTGGTACTCGTGGTGGTACTCTTGTGTTCGCCTTCGTGGGCGACCCTTCCTGACGACATCCATCTGATCCAGCCGTACCCCCGGGGGAAGGCGGATTCCGTTCTGGCGGCTCGCGAACGCCTTGTCTTCATCCCTGGCCCTGAGCTCTCCGCCTTGGAAGAGGCGGTCAAGGCCGGCACGCATGCGCCGCCGGCACCTCCCGTGCCGGGGACCGTATCCTCCGCGACACTCGAAGGCTCCGTGAGCGGCGACATCGCCCGGCTCTCCGCCACGTACATCGTGGACGTATTCGAGGCCGGGGCGGTCTATGTCCCGCTGGTCGCCCGTTCCCTGCCCATCCTCTCGGTCCGCCAGGCCGGGATCCCCCTGAGGCTGACGGCCGGGGGGGCGTTCCCCACGCAATACGATTCGAGGCAGGAACCGGCCGGCGCATGGTGGGGAGTCGTCGTCCAGGGCTCGGGAAGGCGCCTCATCTCCGCATCCCTCCCCGTGCCAGTCGATCAGACCGACGACGGCGGTTCGCTCCAGGTGTCGCTGCCGACCGTCGGGGCATCGGTCATGACGTTGAGACTGCCCCCGGGGGAGTGGGACGTTGAGTCCGCCGGACCGGCGCTTCGACAAGGGCCCCGGGGCGAGAGCGTCGAGGTGCGGCCCGGCGTTGGCGGAACGATGAGCGTCGCATGGAGACAGGCCACCCGTCGCGTGGCGCGGCCGCGGGAAACCAGAGAGGTGACGCTGGAAGCGACCGGCGAGCATCTGGCGTCGGTGGGTGAAGCGGCGGTCAAAGGGCAGGTGCAGTTCAACCTCCGCGTGTGGACCGGCCAGGTTCAGATGCTGGACATCGTGAAGCCGGAAGGCGTAGAAGTGATGAACGTCAGCGGGCCCAGCGTTGACACCTGGGAGCAGAGCGAAGGAAGCATCCGCGTCTATCTGGCGTCCCCGGTGCAGGGAGAAGAGCGGCTGACGGTAGAGTATCTGCTCACCATGTCCGGTCCCGAGGGCGCGATCACGCTGCCGCCCCTGGCGGTCTCAGGCGCCCGGCGACAGCTCATGCATTGGGCAGTGGTCGCCACCACCAACATCGAGGTTGAACTCGCCGAGTCACAGAGTGTCGAGGTGCTACAGCCGCGGGAACTCCCGGAAGGCCTGAAGGGGGTCGCCGCCGGCAGGATTCTGGTGGCGCTGCGGGGCGATCCAACCCAGGCGGTGGCGGTGCTGCGGGTGTCCCGGCATGCGGATGTGCCTGTCCTGGTGGCGTCGATCGATCAGGCTACGTTCACCACCGTCGTGTATCAGTCGGGACAGCAGGTCACCACCTGCCGCTACGACATGCGCAACACGACCAAGCAGTTCCTCGAGCTGGCGCTCCCGCAGGATGCCCAGCTCTGGGACGTCAGAGTTGATCGTCAGCCCGTCCGTCCCGGGCTTGTCGAGAGCACCGTGCTGGTGCCTCTGGCATCCTCGCTGGGAAGGTCGGAAGAGACCTCCTTCCCGGTGGAAATCACGTATCTCGTGCCCATGCGGCTCTCCCCCTTCGCGGGCCGGCTCGTGGTACAGGGACCGAGGCCTGACCTGCCGGCCAGCCGTGTCACCTGGGATCTGCGGTATCCCGGGCGGCTGTGCCCGATACGCTGGGGCGGCAATATGGAGAGGGAGCCCTCTACCGGTTCGCGCCGGATGGGTCTTCCGTTGTCGGAACTGATGGTCCCCTCCGCGTCTGAGCCCAAGATGGAGCATGACATGGCGGGGCGAGATGACGATGTCTCGCAGCGCGCCGGAGAGGCCTGGAGCCGGAACGAAGAGCGGAAGAGCGGCGTGGATGAGAACCAACGAATGCGGCAGATGGCCCGGGACTACCTGCAGAAGGGGGCGTCGGCAAAAGCCACCAGACGGAGCATCGGGAAGCCGTCAGTCGAGGTCTCCGCGCCGGCAGTCGGCAAAGGAGTTCGTTTCTCCCAGATTCTCCAGCAAGCGGAGGCGCCCGTCGTCCGCTGCATCTACGTCAGGGGCGGTGTGCGGTGGGATTACGTCGGACTCGTGGCGGTGGTGCTCCTCGGGGCGATGCTCGCCATGCGGTGGCGCCGGCGTCACGTCATCGCGGCCCTTGTGCTGATCGCGCTGGATGCGACGGCGGCGCCGACGCCTCGCGAAGTCCTCCGCATGGTGCCCAACGACGAGCTGGCTCGGCTCCTCACGGGGCCTACCTCCCAGGAGTATGCGTTCATACCCTACTCACGGATCAGCGCGCTCTTCACTGCGATCCGAACCGGGCAGCCGGTCTCGCTTCCTGCTGCCGTTTTCCTCGACAAGGTCGAACTCGCCCTGAGCGTCGAGGATGACGAGGCCCGCATCACCGGCACGGCCACGATGATGACCGCGGGGAGCGGATGGCGCGCCATTGACCTGGTGGGGGATGCTGCCCGCGTGAGCCGGGTCACGCTGGCAGGCAATCCTGCGGCCCTCTGGAGTTCGGACGCCGGCACCAGAGTGCTGACCGACGCTGAGGGCATGCAGCCGTTGGAGTTCGAGTATGCCACCGGCGTGACCATACAAGGCAACAGCCGCAGCGTTGCGTGCCCGGTGCCGCGTTCCCCCGGGTGCCTCATGACAATCACGTTGCCCCTGGGTTCATCCGGTCTCACGGTTGCCGGCCGACGGGTTGACCTGGAGACGGATGCGAAGGCGGCCACTGTGGTCGTTGCCATCCCCGGCCAGGTCAGCGTTCCCCTGTCGTGGCGCTACGTGCCCCCGGAGCTTGTGCTCCCCGCCGGCGCGCGTCCGGGCGAGGCAGGGCCTACACGTGGACGCCTGATGGCCGAGGCCCTGACCCTCTATTCGGTGGACGCGGGCGCCGTGGAGGGACGAACGAGGGTTACTGCGGATATTGTGCAAGGGACCCGCGACAGCCTCGTTTTTCGCCTCCAACCAGGGCTGGAGGTGCTGGACGTTGCCTCGACCGCCGCGGAGGACTGGACCGTGGCGCGGGACGGAGGGCGTCGCCTCGTCGTCCTGCTCAAGAACGGAACCAAGGGTCGGGTCGTCCTGCACCTCACACACGAAGTCTCGCTGGCCGATTCGGTGGCCACCGTCATCATCCGGGAGCCCGCCATTCTCGATGCGGTGCGATACCGAGGGCAGGCGGGCCTCCAGGTCCTCACCAGTGTACGGGTCACCCCCGTGTCCCACACCGGGTCCACCCGGACCGACGTGCGGGACATCCCGCAGGACCTCTGGACCATGGCCTCCAACCCCATTCTGCTGGCGTATAAGCACATCGATCCCGCCTACGCCATCGAACTCCGTGTTGAGCAGCAGAAAGACATACCTCTTCTGACCGCCTCAGTGGATCGAGAGCAGCTTCTCTCGGTGGTCTCGTCATCCGGACGGGTCGTCAGCCGCGCCCGTCTGCAGGTCAGGAACAGCGGGGAGCAGTTCCTGAAGGTGTTCCTCCCGGAGGACGCCCGGGTATGGAGCTATCAGGTCGGTGGCGTCACCGCAGCTCCCTCGCGGGGAGACGATGGAGGACTGCGGCTTCCCGTCCCGCCGTCGGAGGAGGAAGAAGGCGGTCTTCGCGCGGTGCTGGCGGAACTGGTGTGGAGCCAGGAGCTGGATTTGCGGCCGTACGGCGGTCGCGTGGCCATCACCGGTCCACGGGTGGAGATTCCCTGCTCGGTGGTCGAGTGGGAGGTGTATGTCCCGTCGCGCCGAACCTGGATCGTCACGTCGTCGAACCTGGACCACGCCTCGTGGCCCGAACCCTGGGTCCGGACTGAGACGACTTCGAATGAGATCGGACTCATGGCGCAGATCAATGTCGCCGATGAGGCGCAGAACGCTCCGGCCGACGGGTGGGCCGCCGGCACCATGCCCGTGAAGGTGGACATCCCATTGGAGGGCACCCGGCGCACATTCTCCCGGGCCATGCTCATCGGGCCGGCCCCTTCGGTTGAGATGCTGGCCATTCCCATCGTCCCGCGCGCCGCAATCGTGACCGCGGTGGCGGTCATCGTTCTGTTGGTGTGGCGGATCTCGGGGCGAATGCGTGTCCGAGGATTCATCGTTCGCGTAGTGTTGACGGCGGCAGCGGCCTTCTTCGTAAACCGTCTGGTGGCGTTCGCGGCAGTCGCCGGGCTGGTGTGGCGGGCGCTGTCGGGGAGGAACCGGGGCGGCGGAGAATAGCCGAATCGGTGTTCCGCGCGTTGGGCAGCATGCTGTTCGCGCGGATCACGTGACGGCGCAACCGGTGGTGGCTCGCTCCCCGTGCGAGCCCCTGGATAGGTGGGGAAAGCGGAGAGCGCAATCCTCCGCCCGAGCCGGCCGGCGCCGGGTGATGAGTTGTCGATCCCCGAGGGGACTGCCGCTACGGGTTCTCCAGGCGATCGGTGACCTGCTTCGCCAGCGGGAGCGTCACGGTAAACGTGGTGCCCTCACCTTCCGCGCTTTCGACTTCGATCCGCCCGCCATGCAGCTCCACGATGCGCTTTGATATCGCCAAACCCATGCCCGTTCCCTCCGGCACCATCTGCCGGGCATTGGATGCTCGGAAGAACTCGTCGAAGACATGCGGCAGCTTATCTGTGGGGATTCCGATTCCCGTGTCACGGACCTGCAGCACGAGGGAATGGCCGTGGATCACCCCGATCACCCATATCTTACCGCCCGAGGGAGTGTAGCGGATGGCGTTGCTGATGAGGTTGGTAACGAGTTCGCGGAGGTCCTCCCGATTCCCGTCAACCATGGCAGGCACCACCGATACCTGGAGCGTGAGGCCCTTCTCCTCCGCTCCCTGCATGAGCAACTGGGCGTTGTTGCCCACCACATCGCACATCGGCACGGGCTCACGCCGTTGCGGAGCGCCCTCCACCTCCAGCCGCGCCAGCATGAGAAGATCGCCGACCAGACCAAGGAGCCCCTCGGCTCTCCGGTCAATGCGGGCGAGCGTGTTGTGCTGTTGAGGCGTGAGCACGCCCATCAGGCCCTGGAGGAGTACCTGCAGGAGACTCCGTATTGCGCTCAAGGGAGCGCGGAGTTCGTGGCTCACCTTCCGCACATAGAAAGCGCGCGTCTCGTGAAGTTCCTTGAGTTGGCGATACGCCGCTTCGAGTTCACGCTCCCTTCGCCGTAGCGTGCTCGCCACGGAGCCGCCCACGATGATCAACAGGTACAAGGTCACGGTCAGCGTGAATGTCGTCTGGAACACGTAGAGCTTGCTTTGGTAGAGCGTGGGATCACCCACCGTCGGGAGATGCACATGGGGGAGTACTCCCGCCCGCTCGCCCCAGCAAATCCCGTTGACCAACACGGCGGCCAGCGTGGCATGCCAGGTGACAAACCGCCGCTGCAGCAGCGGCAGGGCATAGACGATGGGGAAGATGATGAACACCATGAACGGGTTCTCGATCCCGCCCGTCAGATGCACGAGGGCAGCGACCGCGAGGATGTCGACCGCCACCTGTGCGTTGGCGACTGTCTTGATGATCGAGGCGGTGATGGCTTCCCTGGCATGGAGATTGGCCACGAAGAGGGCGAAGATGGCGTTATAGAACGGCACCCCGAGCGCGACGAGGGCCGTGGCGGGAAGGGGAAATCGAACGTCGAACCGGTACCACGCCACCAAAAGCGCGAAGAGCGTGGCGATGCCGGCACACCAACGGAACCGTACGGACCAGGTCAGCCGATGGTAAAGCTCTTCCTCGGCAAGAATGAGATCATGGCCCTGGTTCACGTACCCTTCACCCTTCGCGCTTTCCCGGATAGCGCAGCCTGAAGAACGCTGCCAGCTCCTCGACCGCTCTCCTGACGTCGGGGTGGAGGGGGGCTCCCCGCGTCAGTCCCCCCACCTGGATGGCAAGCAGGAATACCTGCGCGGCGGCCAATACCTCGATCTGCTGCATGAGAAGCTCCATCGGAAACCCGTGACTCCCGCCTCCCCAGTCGGTCACCGACGACCGGTCGAGGACGCGCACTTCGCCGGGCTGGAGCCCCAGTTCGGCGGCATCCACGAGCATGACGACTTCGGGGCGGTCGCGGGAAATGACACCGAGGAAGTTCTGGGGGTATGACCCACAGTCAAGGAGGGTGAGGTTCGTGGTCGTGTCGAGCAGATCGATCAGGGAAAGGGCAGCGGCATCATCTCCCGCCGTTCGGTCACCAAGGGCCGCGAGGACGACGCGCCCGTGAAGCCTCTGGGCGAGATCCTCTTCCCAGCCTACCCCCACAACTCCCCGACCACCGTTGACCGGCGGCAGTGCGCGCAGATCACACGTACGCTGTTCGGCCTGAGCGCAGGATCCGAGGCGTCGGTGGTTGCCTCAGCAACGATCCCCAGAGTGCCGTCTGACACGAGGGCGAGCGTTGGATTGGCAAAACGCTTGGTGCCGAGCCTGTCGGCAGTCCAGAGAATATGGTCCCGCGGTGCGATGATTGCGCCGCAGCCCTCGCAAAGAACAAGCTGCTTCTCAATCGACGAGAAGAGTGAACTCCGATCTAGCGTTGCAAGGTCATACTCGCTGGAGTTGCGGATCCCGGTCTTCGTCGTGCAGTTCAGTTCGCAGTGCCCGCAGAAGATGCAGACATCATAGTGAACCGTGAAGCGGCGAACCGGCGGCGAGCATGTGATGTCATCCGCCATGTCGATAGCCTTGGCCGGGCACACCTGCGCGCATGCACCACAGCCGATGCACGTCTTCTCATCGTAGTAGGGCGTTCCACGATAGCCCTCGATGATCTCAGCAGGCTTCGCAGGGAAGGCCACCGTGACGGGGCGGGACACGAGAGACTTGATGGCCTCGCCCAGTTCTCGAACCTTCGGGCTCCGCACGGCTATCGCTCCTCGGGCTTTGTGGTTGCGACGTCGCGATACGCATCCACGACGCTGCCCTCCCACATCTTCACGCCCGACTTGTAGGCGCCTCGGACTATGGCATGCGCGCCGACAGGGGACGTAAAGAGAATGAAGAGCATGCAGAGAACTGCCTTCATTCCGAGGGCGGATACCCCGAACTGCGTCGCCACGCCGAAGAGAATGAGACAGGTTCCCAGCGTCACGCATTTGGTGGCGGCCTGTGCACGGTTGTAGACATCGGGAAGACGTACAAGGCCAATGCATCCAAGAAGATCGAACAAGAGGCCCACCGTGATGAGGACCTTGGGAAGCAGGCTAGTCATCAAAGGTCCGGCCCTCCAGATGCTTGGCCAGTGCGATAGTCCCGATGAAGCTGACCAACGCCCAGGCAATGGCGATGTTCATGAGATAGTCCAGGCCCGTAGCAAGGCACAGCATGCAACAGAATCCGACCACGAGCGTGCCGAGGATGTCGATGGCAACGGCCCGGTCCGGGGGTGTCGGGCCTCGCCCGATGCGGAACAGGCAGAGTGTCGCGCTTGCCAGGAGCATTCCGATGCCGAACGAGAAGAAGCCACTCACCTGAAGATCCTCCGCAAGATGCGCTCGAAGTGAGAGACTATGGTTCCGGTCTGCTCTTCCGGGTCCATCGTCGTGACGTTGATCCAGTGGATGTAGAGGTCGTCGCCGACGATGTCGACGCTCAGGGTCCCGGGTGTCAGCGTGATGGAGTTGGCGAGCGCGAGCTTACCGATATCGCCCCTCAAGGTCGTTTTCACTTTCACGATGCCCGGGCGTATCGGCATATCGGGATGAATCACGCGATAGGCCACGTCGAGATTCGCACGAACCATGAAGTAGAGGAAATAGGGAACATACACCGCTAACCAGAACAAGCGCTTCGGGTCGAACACGGCTTGGGGATGCTCGGGGTAGATATCGCCCAGTATGACCGCAATGACGATGCTGATGAACACTCCGGCCGCGATATCGGAAGGCGTGAGCGACCACGTGAGCGCAAGCCAGAGGAGGAAGGTCAGCACGCACGACAGGAGTTGTTTCATGGCAGACCTCCCGGTGCAAACAGCGCCGCGTACCCTGAAGCCTGGGCCAGCAGACTGGCGGCGGCCGGGTCCAGCAGCCACCCTCGCAGCCACACCACCAGCGGGCCGCCTACCGTGCACACTGCGGCGAGGAACAGCATGGCCGCGCGCATGGCGTAGGGGGCCTCAAGCACTCGTCCTACGAGGTGCTCCGGCACCTCTCCCTCCAGGGCCGCGCGTTGCACCTTGAGGAAGGAAACCAAGGTCATCATGGCCACAAAGACGGCAAGGGCGGCCAGGAGCCACTGCCCAGCCAGGGCTAACCCGACCACGATGATGAGCTTCGAGAAGAACCCGTTGAAGGGTGGGACCCCTGCGATGCTGAGGGCACCGATTCGGCAACAGAAGCTGGTGACCGGCATGCAATGGCGCATGCCACCCAAGTTCTTGAGCATGCGAGTGCCGGCCTGCTGCTCCAGCGACCCAGAGGAGAGAAACAGGAGGCTCTTGAACGCGGCATGGTTGAACAAGTGGAAGAGGCCACCGAACAGGAGCAGTCCCGCGAGGGCCGGGTCGCCGTTTCCCCGCGGCGACATGACGTGGGCTGCGGCACCGATGGCGAGCACGATGTACCCCATCTGGGAAATGCTGTGGTACCCGAGCAAACGTTTGAAATCCCACTGGCCGACCGCGAGGAAGACCCCGACGACCATCGAAAGGGCTCCGAGAATGATGAGCACATTGGCGTAGCTGGCGGAGGGGCCGAGGACGTTGAACACAATCCGCGTCATAGCATAGATCCCGCTCGCCTTGATGAGTACTCCCGACAGCATTGCCGAGATCGGCGCCGGCGCCGAAGGATGGGCATCCGGGAGCCATGCGTGAAACGGCACCAGCGCAGCCTTGAGCCCGAAGCCCATGAGGAAGAACGCAGCCGCCAGGGTGGCCGCGCGATTCGACCCCATCCCTTGAAGTGATTTGGCTACCTGAGCCATGTTCAGCTGGCCGGTCAGGTTGTAGAGCACTCCGATGCCCAAGAGGATGAACAGCGAGCTCACTGACCCCAGGATCAGGTACTTGAAGCTGGCCTCCAGTTCCTCATGCTCGGTGCCGAAGGCGACCAGCCCGTACGACGAAATCGCGGCCACCTCGAGGAACACGTAGACGTTGAAGAGGTCGCCGGAGACGATCACCCCGTTCATGCCCGCCACCATGAGCATGAGCATTGAATAGTAGAGCCCCACTGACGTGAATCTGCGCATGTAGTCCAGGCTGAACACCAGTGATGCCAACGTCACGAGGTTCGTCGTGAGCAACATGAGCCGCGTCATCCCGTCCACT
>JALOPK010000076.1 GCA_025453925.1 Candidatus Eiseniibacteriota bacterium
CCCCATGCTCTTCGATTGTTGCTTGAGCTCCTTGTCCGAAACGACCTCCACCGCCGAGACCTGGGCGAGCGCCGTCCTGATCTCTGCGACGACCTTCTTCGCAAATGACGCGCTCTGGGGAGACGAAACCTGCATTTCCATCACGGCGATGCGGGTCGGCACTTCCGCCGGGACTGACGAGAAGCTGACCGCGACCACGATCGACGCCCAGAGAATGCGTGAAGACCGATTCATGAATCCTCCTCCAGGAAAGCAGTTCCTCATTGAGACCCACGCGCGACTGACGCTGCACGTCTCCGCGACCATCAGACGGGTTTCACATTGTCTCGGCGGGAAGCATACGACCTCGCCAGCTGAAGAAAAACAACAACATCTCGATCGAGGTTGGCCTGTGTGCCGTCGAAGTAGAAGTTCCGGATCGGCACACCGTCACAGTCTTGACTGACCGCGGGATACACAGCCTCAGCAACGATGGCATTCATGCATGTGAACGGCGAGATGTCAACTACCCCGGCCACCCCCCGGCGATGCAGGTAGACCGCCCTGGCGACGCTGAGTGCCATTTCACCCAAAGCAGCGTCGCTGGGCAGATACGGCGCGCCCAACGACAGCATCTCGCCCACCTCTGGTTCAGGTCGATCGACCAGGTCCTCGGCGAATGCTCTGGCGATGGCTGCCCTGTCCCGATCCTGTACCCACTGGCGAATCTGCGATCTGAGTTGGCGGCCGCTCAGGCGCTCCCCTCTCCGTCGTATCCGCCTCTTTTCCTCCAGGTTGGTGTAGTGCACCCACTCCGTGACGCCGGGCAGCCAGCATTCGGCCCCATGCCGTTCCAGGCACCGGATCATCTCCATGTTGCTATACGCGTTGTTCCGGCAGAAGATCTCGCCGACGACACCGATCAGGGGCCGTGGCTGCCGGAGGGTTTCAACCCGGCGAAGCGCGTCCCTCCCCCGCTCTGCGGCCCCGCGCAGGGACGACAGCCGCAGAGTGGTCCGAGGGTCTTCCAGAACCGTGACGATCTCCGCGATACCTCGCTGGAAGGCCGCATCGGCAGCCCCGGGATGTACCTCGTGGGGCCTGATCCGCAACAGCATCGCCACGAGGTGGTCGGCTGCCACGAAGCCCCTCCAGCACGCGCGGAGAAGACTCAGAGAGCCCGTGCCCAAGCCATCATAGGCGTTCTCGCTGGTCGGCGAGAGCACGAGAGCCGCTTCGAATCCTCGGTCAGCGAGCACCATGCGGATGTAGTCCGCGTATTGTCCGAATCGGCAGGGGCCAGAGGATGTCGGCATGAAGAACGCCGCCCGCTCGGCGGGGTGGCCTTCATCGCAGAGAAGCCGCAGGAAGTCACCCAGGGTGATGATGAGCGGAAAGCACTCCTCTCCGGAACAACACGAGCGACCGAGCTGGAGCGTCCTCTCGCTGGAATCCGGCACCGGGCGCGCGTCGATGCCGGCGCCGCGAAACGCGGCCGCCGTGACCATGGCGTGTGAGGAAGGCATACGGGGCAGGAAGACAGTCCGGTCGGCCAGCATAGGTCTGCTCATGCCGCCTCGAACTGCGATGCGCGGGGCCGGCGCGTTCGCCGACCCATCATTCCCTTCGATTCAAGAAATGCTTCACATCGCGTCATGATCCCGGCATCATTCGCGTGACCATCGAAGTGCAGCGTGAGAAACGGCTTCCGGCCCGCGCGGTAGATGTAGTGCTTGATGAAGGAATCCGGTCCGCACTTGAAGTTGCTGATGTAGATCAGATTCAGCAGGTCATCGCTCGCCGTCACCTTGGCCGCGGCGATGATCCTTCTTCCGTAGCTCCAGTACATGCCAGGAAGGATCTCCTGGATGCTCACGGACTCAAGATCGAGGAAGTCCATTGGGATGACGTCGACACCATACGTGTCCCTGAGCTTGGAGGGGACATCCAGGCAGATCAACCGATCGTAGATGTTGTAGGGTCTCCCCACCAGCACCACACCGGGCCGAGCTGCGCGGTGCAACGCGCCAAGAGCCTCGCGGCCGGCTGCACGAAGACCCTCGGCGAACCCGTCCTGAATTCGGGCCGCGTGGGCCAGCGCCGCATCGACATCCGTGCGCGAGACGCCAAACCTGGCGAGGGCGAGGGCGAGTTCCTGTCCCACCGATGGCGGGGAGCGGAACCGGAGCGCCGGGGCGATGACGCGATCCCGAAGTCCCCGCAGAGCAGGGGATGCGCGCATGACGTGAGGGAGGGTCTGGCCCCACACGCATGCGAAGCTCTCCGTATGCTGATGCGTGGTGGCCCGGTCGATGATGGCAGGTAGGAACACTGCATCGACCCCTTGGTCCATCAGCCAGGAGAGATGTCCATGGGAGACCTTCACCGGAAAGCAGGGTTCCGCGACCGTTGATTCGACTCCGCGGTCAGCCAGGGCCTTCGAAGTCCACGGACTGATGAGCGTGGAAAGACCGAGGTGGTCGAAGAAACCTCGCCAGAACGGCAGAAGCTCGACGAAGTGGATCACGCGAGGTATTCCGATGACCGGGCCTCGAGACGGCGCGGAGCCGTGGGGAAGCGAGTCAAGATAGCGTCGGTACAGGTCGTTGGTCACCGGCTGATCCAAGACCCGCTGGCGGGAGCGGAATCGATCGGAGCACTGGTCGCCCCAGTAGCTCTTCTCGCCTTCGACGGTGAACTCCTGGATGCTGCAGAAGTTCTGGCAGCCGCGGCAGGTGAACTCCCTGAGCCCGTAACTGACCCGGTCGAGGGCGAGTCCCCTGAACGCCGTGGATTGTCTGCTCTCGCGCGCCCAGTCACGGGCGAGCAGCGCAACCCCGATCGCGCCGATGACACCATTGTAAGGAGGCACGACGATGGTGGCTCCCACCACCTCGCTGAACGCTGCCGCCACCGCATCGTTGTATGCGGTGCCGCCCTGAAAGAAAACCACGCCGTCTATCGGCCGCCCCCGGACCACCCGGTTGACGTAGTTCTGAACCACCGAATATGCCAAACCCGCAGCGATGTCCTTGATGGGAGCACCCTGCCGAAGATAGCCGTTGACATCACGCTCCATGAAGACAGTGCATCGCTCTCCAAGCCGCACCGGGCGGTCTGACGACAGGGCCAACCGGGCGAACTCGTCCACGATGGACACGCCCAGTTCTCCTGCCCGCTCCTCCAGGAAGGATCCTGTCCCCGCAGCACATGCATCGTTCATCGTGAAGTCGACCACTACACCGTCCTGGACGCGGATGTACTTCGCGTCTTGTCCGCCAATCTCCAGAATGGTATCCACGCCGCTTCCGAGATACTCCGCAGCCACAAAGCAGGCCCCGGTCTTGTGAGCGGTGATCTCGTCCTTGACGACATCTGCGCCGACCAGGGCCCCGATCAGTTCGCGTCCGGAACCCGTGGCGCCCACACCGGTGATCCGAATGCAGTCTCCCAGTTCCTGATCCATTCGGCGGAGCGCGTCACGAACCACTTCGATTGGGCGCGCTCTGGTGCGCACGTACAGCTCCCAGAGCACCCCTCCCTTATCGTCCACGACCGCCAGATTGGTGCTCACGCTGCCAACATCGATGCCCAGAAACGCGGGCCGCCGCTCGCCGGGCAGAAGCGGATCGACCCCGGACGTACGGTTTCTCAACAGCTCCACGCGCTCCATGGAGAGTCGGGGCATACTCCCCCAGGAGGCAAGGGGAGCCACACTCGACCCGGGGAGCCGCGGCGCGGCGGCGGCCGACTCGAGCAATGCGGCGCCCAACGCCGTGAGATGTGCATGATGGGCAGGAACAAACAACTCCGTTTCGAGGCTGAACGCGCGCCGCAAAGCGGCAAGGACGGCAGAATTGCCCGCCACGCCCCCCACGAACACGGCCGGAGTGACAACCTTTCGGCTCTTGGTCACCGATGCACGGAAGTTCCTTGCCACGGCATCGCACAGGCCTGCCAGCACTTCGTCCGGCGTGAACCCCCGCTGCTGGGCGTGTATCATGTCCGACTTGGCGAACACCGAACACCGGCCCGCGATCTTCGGAGTCCGCGTGGCTCGCGCCACCATGTCTCCGATGTCCTCGACGGCGCAGCCCAGGCGAACCGCCTGCTGGTCGATGAAGGATCCTGTGCCTGCCGCGCAGTCTCCGTTTGCCTCGTAGTCCCGAAGAGACATGCCGCTGCCGTCAGGCTCGAGCAGGAGGAACTTGGAGGTCTCACCTCCCATTTCCAGCACCGTTCTCGCCGCCGGGATCAGCGCCGCAACACCGCGCGCCAACGCCAGGAACTCATTCTCATGCGCGACGTCCCACGCCGAAGCCACGGGCTCAGCGGCTGAGCCCGTGAGACGCACTCCGGCCAGTCCCTCTCCTACTCGACGGTTCACCTCCGTGAGCAAGATCTGAGCGCTCTCCCGGGGCCTCCCGTGGGTCTTTATGTACGGTCCGAACCAGAGAAGAGAATCACCCACTCTGGACGGCCCGGAGAAACCGTCCGGTAAGGCGGCCGGTGCATCACCTCGTCCCACCAGCACAGGCTTGATCGCAACAGAGCCGATATCGATGCCAAGGAAGAGACGCGTAGACAAAGCCGTCCTCACAGACCTGTCGAGTTGATGATGCAAAGCCCCAGGTTCACCGGCAACCAGCTATCGAGGATGATTGCAGTCAAGATACCGGCATGCCGTGCGAACAGGACCACGAAACCCGTCATCCCATGCTCTGCGCGTCACGGGCGCATATGCCCCACCCGATGCGGACGATCAGCAATGACCGGCCCCATGCGCGGATGCGAGAGGCACTGACCGCTGGACCGCTCAGCGGCGGGAACTCGAACCGTCCAAGGATGCCAGCTCGCCGGCCATGCCCGTGACGGCGGCGAGGGTCGAATCCACCCACGTTCTCGCCAGCGCCGACATCGCCGCCGAAAGCGCGGGAAATCCCTCTTCCGCTAAGGGCTGTGCCAGGTGGTAGTTGTGCTGCAGGACCGGCCCGTTCCCTGCGGGCGGCGTCAGGGTCACCGTGATCTCAAGCGCTGCCTGCCAACCAGCGCTGGTCTCTCGCGCTCCAAACTCGCTCACGTGCGCCTCGACCGACATGGCAGATCGGTGGTGGTGCGACCTGAATGCCGATGCCACTGCCCCGGACCTGACCAGGTCGCGCCACAGAAGATCCGCGCAGGCATCGGCGGGTGAGGCGGCCCACACGCTTCGGGACGCGGTGATGACCGTACCGGCTTGGGTGACCATCACCATGCCACGCGCGTCATACGGCGGGCTCGCCGAGAAATCGTGGACGACCACGTCCATGTCCCACGACGCCGCAGAGGGTGCAGCCGGCGCGGGATCAATGAGATAGGCCACAGGGCGATCGCCTCCGGAGTCCAGGTTGACCCTGACGCAGGAGCACAATGCGAGCAGGAGTATGCCGGGAGGGTTTCTTATGGCCATTCATCCTCCTGGGATGGCGTGAAGAACTGCTCCGGATGATCTCTCAGGGTGTCCAGAGTGAGGCGCAGTTGACGGAGGAGCAGGACGCCCTCCGTCGTGAGCCTGTCAACCGACGCGGGGACTCCGCCGACCGACTCAGCGAGATCCGTCATCTCTGTCGCCAGCGCTTCCACGCTTTCTCTGATCGGTCCCGCGTCGCTTTCAATGGCTGCAGCCAGACGATTGAGCCGCTGCCCCAGAAGACGGTACTCCGCCACCAGTGAGTCTGCGTTCTCGGCCGTGCTCCCCAGCCGGGTCGACAGTGATTCGATGCGTCCCGGCTCGAGAACGCGGTTGAGGTTATCGAGGAGCAAGACGGTGTGGTCGCTTATCCGGGCAAAATCCACATCGGCCATGATCTTCAGCAGGCCCTGCAGCCCCATGTCGATTGCTTCCAGCTGGGATTTCACCACGGGAATGACCGGGTGCGCCGGCCGGAATGAAAGTGCGGTCCGAGGCGCCTCCTGCGGCGTGGCGATCCTCAGGTTCACCACTCGGATGCCGGTGATGCCCACGAAGTCCAGGCGTGCCGCCAGGTCGGGTCCCACGGGGAACCCTGTCTCAATCGACACCCGCACCTCCACGAGCCGACCGTCGGGGGCCACGGCGATCCGTTCCACCTTGCCCACGGGTACCCCATTGTACCGCACGGCCGTCCCGTTCTCCAATCCCTGCACCGATTCTGAGAAGTAGCAGACGTATGTCCTGGAGGCGACGCCGCCGAACCAGCCGGTGAGCCATGTCAGCACGGAAACCACGAGCACCGCGCCGAGCGAGAAAAACACACCGAGCCGGAATCGGTTCGCCTCAAGAGACATGATGGACTGCCTCCTGTGCGAGCGGCGTTCGCCCGAAGAAGGCGGTGACCCGTGGGTCTGTTGAGTACTCTCCAAGCTCGCGGGCGCTTCCCACTGCGATGATGCCCTGGGCGGTGGCATCGAGCATGACCACCCGATGAGAGATGGCCATAATGCTGGGCAGTTCGTGCGTGACGATGAGCATGGTTGTCGCCAAGGTGCGGTTGATCGTGAGAATGAGATCATCCAGCTCGGCGGAGGTGACAGGATCCAAGCCCGCCGAAGGCTCGTCAAAGAACACCATGTCGGGATCCAATGCCAGTGCCCGGGCCAGGCCCGCCCGCTTCTGCATTCCGCCCGAGACCTCCAGGGGATACGATTCCGCGAAGGCCGCCAATCCGACCAGGTCAAGCTTGCGCATTGCGGTTCGCCACAGTATCGGGGGCGGAAGCCGCGTGAACTCCGACAGAGGGAGTAGCACGTTCTCCAGGAGTGTGAAACTGGCAAGCAGCGCGCCCGACTGGAAGAGCACACCCCACTTCCTGCGGGCCGCCGCGAGAGCCTGGCCGCCGTCGGCCCAGATGTCTGATCCTTCAAAGCACACCGCGCCCGCCCATGGCCTTGCGAGCCCGAGCAGGTATCTGAGAAGCGTGCTCTTGCCGCATCCGCTTCTGCCGGCGATCACGACGATCTCGCCCCGGTTCACCCGGAATGAAACGCCGCGCAGCACGCGCGTCGTGCCATAGCCGCCTTCCAGTTCCCGTACTTCCAGGATGGGCTCCGTCATACGACCACCGTCGGGCGTATCCTGATGTAGAGGAGAGAAATGAGTGCATCGGCAACGATAACAAGAAACACCGACGTCACCACGGCAGCCGTGGTAGCCTGCCCAACCTCGGCCGCTCCACCGCGTACCCGTGTGCCCATGTAGCAGCCGACGGTGGCGATGATTACCGCGAACACCAGACCCTTCAGAATGCCCCAGTAGAAGTCGATGGGAAGCATGACCAGGTGCAGCCTCGACAGGTAGACGGGGGCAGGCATATTCAAGTACCAGCCCCCGATCAGCAGGCCCCCGAGCAGACCGAAGAAATCGGCGATGAGGATCAGAACCGGCATGACCAGCACCAGAGCGATCACCTTGGGTGCCACCAGGAAGCGGTAGACATCGAACCCCATGACCTCCAGCGCATCGACCTCCTGTCTGACCCTCATGGTCCCGATCTCCGCGGCGAAAGCGGAGCTCGATCTCCCGGCGACCAGAATCGCCGCCAAGAGCGGTCCGATCTCCCACGTGATGCTGTATCCGAGGAGGTCGGGCATGAAGATCTCGGCCCCGAAGGTCTTGAGCTGGTAGCCGGCCTGGAATCCAAGAACGGTACCCAGCAGCCAGCAGAGCATCGCCACTATCGGCACCGCCTTGACGCCAGCATGCTCCATGTGATAGAGAGCAAGCGACCAGCGAAACGACCCAGGACGCCGGACAGCCGTGAGCAGGGCACGGGCGGACTGCCCGGCGAAGCGCCAAAGCCCATGCAGGACATCGCCCGCGGCCAGCACGTCGGCGCCCACTCCTTCGAGATGGGCCCGCAGGAGGCCGGGCCGTGGGGGCGGCGTTGCCGGCGGAGCCAGCCGACGGAAGGCCTCAAACACCTCGCGAAGCTCCGGCCGACCGGGCGGGAAACTCACCGATGCGCGTGGCCCACTCAGGGTGGCCTCGAAAGCCGTTGCGGCCGCCGCCGTTTCCATTCCGGTGCACTCCGAGAGGTCCAGGGTCACGACCTCGGAAACCATCGTTGCTTCGCGCAGAGCGGTGACCAGGCGGCCCGCGGACGCCGTGCGGAGAAAACCCCGGACGTGCACGACTCCGCCGGTGACGGAGATGGCGATGTCGGGAATCGGCGTCACCGGCGGGGTCCTGCTGCGCCAGGGGGATCCATGGTCGCACGTATCTTTCCGTCCCAGGCTGCCCCAATGAGGCCGGCATGCGCACGGAACGGCGATGCCCTTCGCACGCCGGTCATCTCACCATTCCCTCCTCATACGCGTCCAGAACGCGGTCGGCCGCACTACGCCAATGGAACTCAGCCAACGCGGCGCCATGACCCGCACGGCCCAATGCCCTCCCGGCCTCGTGACTGGCCAGCAGCCCGGCCACGGCGGTCGCGGTGTCCGCTGCCTCACCCGCAGCGAGGAAATGCACGCCTGGACGAAGAGGCAGCCCTTCGACCGCCCGGGCTGACGCCACGAGCGGGAGGCCGAGACCCAGAATCGAGAGCACCTTGACACTTGTACCCGCACCGAGGCGCAACGGTGCCGCCGCCGCCCCGACATCGGTCACCGCGTCTCCGAGGTCGGCAACATGACCGGTGTACTGAATCCATGGCTGGTGAGGCAAGCCTCTCGTCCCCGGCAATCGTCCTACCACGCGGAGCGAGGCGCCGGGAACACGGCTCCTTACCAGGGGCATGACTTCATCTGCCAGGAAGCACACCGCGTCGCGATTCGGCAGGTAGTCCATCGCCCCGATGAAAAGCACCACATTCCCCGGGGACCGGGCCGCCGGTCGAGGGGGAATGCTGCAGGCGATCGGGACAAGGCTGACGGGAATGCCTTCCAGTCGCTTCCGCAGGATCTCCGCCTCCACTTCGTGCACGGCGAGGAGGCGGCCGACACTGCCGTAGGCGGCCAGCTCATGTCGCATGATGATGCGGGCACGCCGGCGCAGTGCCGCTCTGCGCCACGCGGTAGGCGCCCAGGTTGACTCGCGGTCGGCCCTCAGCCAGTGCAGGTCTATGGTGTCAATCCAGACGACCGGGGAAACTCCAGGAGGAAGCGCCCACCGACTGAACCAGTACTCCCCCTGCACGAGGTCCGGCCGCCATTCCCTCAGGGCGCGATCCACCACCGCGCGCACGGCGGCGGACGAGTGGTAGATACGCTCACGGGGAAAGCCCGTCGCGCCGGCCAGGCGGGAGGAAGCCGAGAACCACGCCCGGCTCAAGGCGGACCGATGCGCCGGTGACTGCACAGCCAGCACGGGGTCGAGAGCGGGCAACGCATCTCTCAGTTGCCGGACCGCCTCGTGTTCGGATCGAGAGAACCATTGGGTGACAAGTCCGACTTCGTGCCTGAGCGCAAGCTGTTTCATGAGCCAGAAGATGCGCACGCGATGACCTCGATCGGGGGGATAGGGCACGAAGGGTGAGACGACGAGGATGCGCATCAGTTCGCTCTCAGCGCCCGCGCATGACCGCCGACCGAGACCATCAGCGACGCCAAAGTCGCCACCGCCGCTCCCACGGCACCATGGCCGGGGATCAGGAGGAGATTGAGGCCGACGTTGCACGCTGTGGCGACTGCAAGGACCGAGAGATCCAACCGCTGTCTCCCGCGCGCCACCAAGGCCTTTCCCTGCGCTTGATCGACGCTCGCGAGAACCATCCCAACCGACAGGATGACCAGGACCGATGCCGCCCGCTGAAAACCTTCTCCGTACAGACATCGCATGAGCGGCAGCGCTCCCACGCCTGCGACCAGCCCGAGGACGACCCCAATCATCAGCGTATCTATGATTCCGCGCCGGAGCAGCTTCTCGCCGCCTTCCTTCATCATGCCGGGGAGAAGAATCTGGCCATAGCTCTGCGGGAGAAGAAGCAGAGCGGAGAAGACGCGGTACGCCGCGACGTAGAAGCCCACCTCCGCCAGGGACGACAGGGCCGACAGGAGCAGGACGTCAACCCGCCAGTAGAGCTGGAAGACGGCTTCGAGCCCCAGGAAGACCGGGACCTGGCGCGCGAGCCCGCGCAACGTCTCCGGGCTGACGGACCGCAACGGCAGGCCCCCAGGAGGCCACGCGAGGGCAACCGCCGCGAGGCGACCTATCCCGGTCAACGCCACGAGCCAGGCCACCCCCGCGCCGTTCGCAAGCAGGAGAAGGCCTCCGACCAGGCGAATCACTTGCTCGGCCAGCAGAGCGGCCGACAGCCGTCTGACTCTTTCCACGCCGAGCCAGTAGCCTTCCTCCGGCACCGCCACCGCGGCGATGGGCGTAGCAGCCGCTACCAGCAGGATCACCCGTGCAGCCGGTCCGCCCGCCAGAATCGCGCCGGCAGCAGCCAGAACGGCCAGAATCGCCCCTGCCAGGAGGCAGGCCACCGATGCCGAGGCCAACAGCACCGGGTCTTCGCGCCGAGCCAGCTCCCGGGGCAGCAGATGCCGAAGCCCCAGGGACGAGGCGGCCTCGAGAATCGAAAAGACCGCGGCGGCAAGACCGTATAGGCCGACGTCCCCTGCGCCCCGCCGTCTGGCAAGGAGCGCCAGCAGACCGATGGTCACCAACGGTCCCGAGGCCCGGGCCACGAGCAGGGTGACCGTGTCGCGATGCTGCGGCCCGAACCCGGGGGCCCCTCCGAGCACGCGGGCGAATCCGGCGGTGTGGTTCACGGTCATATGTGTAGGCCGGCGAGTTGTTCGGAATCGGCGATCGGATCATGAGGCGAGGTCGGCCGCGCAGACGCGAGGGCCACGAGTACCCAGAACAGCGAGAGGATGGCTGGCTGTCGAAGTGTCCAGTCAACGAGATTGTGGAGAATCAGGGCGCTGCTTCCGATCCAGAGGCCCGCAGACTCGATGTCGCGCCGCCGGGCCGCCGCCCATGCACAGCACCATGCCGTCACGAGGCCGCCTCCCCACATGAGGACGCTCGCCACCATTCCGGGAACCCCGGCTTCGGCGCCGTCAAGCAGCAGGATGTTGTGCGCGGGGTGGCGGAAGAGCCTTAGCTTCAGCTCGGGATCGAACTCGGCGATCCGGTTCGGGAACTGGCCCAGTCCCACCCCGGAGACCGGATACGCCTTGATCATGTCACGCGCCACCAGCGCCAGGGCGACTCGCACGTCGGTGGCACTGGACTCCGTTCGTTCCAGTCGATGACGCACCAGGGGGAACACCGCCAGCACGAACACCCCGCAGAGCCCGGCGGCGAGCAGGCCTCGCCGAGTCGGTAGAGCCCGTAACCGGCCGCTGAGCACTGCAATGCCGCCCACCGCGACCACCGAGAACGCCCAGGCGGACCGGGAGAAGGTGCACAGCAGTGCGACGCCCGAACCCAATGCCGCGGCGCACCCCAGGGCACGGGATCCCAGGGGGCGCCGACTCAGTGCGATGGCCACGGCCACGGGGAGCAGAGCGGCTGCGTAGCTCGCCAGCGCATTGGGATGTCCCAGTGTTCCGCCTGAGCGCCAGAGACCGACCTCCGGGGCGATGTACTTGAACAACTGGTCGGGCGGCGCCTCACCGAGGAGTGCGAGTCCTAGCGGCCCCCTGTGGAGTTGCTGACCGACGGCCAGTGCACCCTGAACCGTGGCCCCCACCAGCAGCAACGCCACCATGGGATTCCTTGCCCCGGCGGAGGCAGTGATCCACACCACCACTGCGGCAGCAACGGCGCGAGCGGCAACCA
>JALOPK010000391.1 GCA_025453925.1 Candidatus Eiseniibacteriota bacterium
GCTCTGGCACCGGGATCGTTTCGGCGCCGACGGCTTCTACCTGGAGCTGCAGAATCACGGCATTCCCGAAGAGACCAGAGTCATTCCCGACCTGATCCGCCTGGCGGGCGAGACCGGCATTCCCCTGGTGGCGACCAACGACGCGCACTATCTGCGCAAGGAGCACGCCGAGTCCCACAAGATCCTGCTGGCGATTTCCACGGGGAAGCCGTCGGAACATGGCGACGAGGGGCTACGCTTCAGTTCCACCGAGAACTACTTCAAGTCAGCCTCCGAGATGGCGGCGCTCTTCGGCGAGGTTCCCGGGGCAATGGAGAACACGCTGCGGATCGCCGACGCCTGCTGCATGACTCTGAGGAAAGGCACGGTCCATCTGCCTGCCTATCCTCTTCCGCCCGGCTTTGACTCGCCTGATGAGTATCTCCGCCACCTGACCATGGAGGGCGTCCGCCGTCTGTACGGAGAGCCTTCCTCCCGGGTGGTCGAGCGCCTCGAGTACGAACTGGGCGTGATGTCACGGCTGGGGCTTTCCGGGTATTTTCTCATTGTCCAGGATTTCGTGCGCGAGGCGCGCGCGCGGGAGATCCCCGTCGGCCCGGGACGCGGATCAGCCGCCGCCAGCCTGGTCTGCTACTGCCTTGGCATCACCAGGGTCGATCCGCTGGCCCATGAACTGTCATTCGAGCGGTTCCTGAACAGCGAGCGGGTAAGCATGCCGGATATCGACCTCGACTTCTGTCAGGACCGGCGCGAGGAACTGATCGGCTATGCCCTGCAGACCTACGGCAGCGAATGCGTGGCCCACATCGCCAGTTTCGGCACGATCAAGGCGCGGGCGGCCGTGCGGGATGTGGGGAGGGTGCTGGGTCTGAGCTTCGAAGAGACCGATGTCCTGAGCAAGATGGTCCCCGAGGGACCGGACGTGACGCTGGGGAGCGCCCTCCAGGAGAACCCCCGGCTGAAGCAGCGCATCGGGGAGAATCCCCGGTATCAGGAGCTCTTCTCCCACGCCCGCGTGCTCGAAGGCGTCGCCCGCCACTCCTCGACCCATCCGGCCGGGTTGGTGATCACGCCCATGCCGCTCCGGGAAATCGTCCCCCTGTTCAAACCCGAGCGGGACGCGGGCGCCATGGTCACGACACAATACGACATGAAGTCGGTGGAGAGAATCGGCCTGCTCAAGATCGACTTTCTGGGCCTGCGCACCGTCACGGTGATTGCCGAGGCCCTGTCGTTGATCGAACGTCACCGCGGAATGCGGATTGATCTCGACGGTCTCGACCTGCGCGATGCCGATACCTATGCGCTGCTTGCCCGCGGGGAGACGGTGGGGGTGTTCCAGGTGGAGAGCGCCGGCATGACCAGCCTGCTGAAGCGGATGGGGCCGGACTGCTTCAGTCACATCGTTGCGGTGAATGCGCTGTTCAGGCCCGGGCCCCTGGAAATCGGCGCGCCCCGGTACGTCGAACGCAGACACGGTCGGGAACAGCCGGAGTATGACCACCCCGACCTCGAGCCGGTGCTCCGCGAGACCTACGGGGTCCTTCTGTATCAGGAACAGGTGATGAAGACCGCCCAGGTGCTGGCGGGGTTCACCGTGGGGAAAGCCGACGACCTGCGCAAGGCCATGTCGAAGAAACAGCCGGAGGACATTGACAAGGCCCGCAAGGAGTTCGTCGCCGGCGCCGTGGCTCGCGGGGTTGACGAGCGTGTCGCCGTCAAGATCTATGAGGAGATACGGCCGTTCGCGGGATACGCGTTCAACAAAGCCCACGCCACCGCATACGGGCTGCTCATCTACCAGACTGCGTTCCTGAAGGTCCACTACGGCCAGGAGTTCATGTGCGCCAATCTCTCGTCATTCATGGATCAGACGGAACGTCTCAGACCGCTGGTCGAGGAATGCCGCAGAATGGGCATCGCGGTGAAGGCGCCTGATGTGAACCAGTCCTCGTCGCGGTTCGCGCTCGAGGATGCGGCAATACGCTATGGCCTGAGCGCGGTGAAGAACCTGGGCAGACAGGCCTCCGACTCCATTGTGGAGGCCCGGAGTCGGGATGGTGCGTTCACGTCCATCTACGATTTCGCCCGCCGCGTCGACCTGAATCTGGTCTCCCGACAGGCGCTGGAGTCTCTCGTCAAGGCCGGCGCCTTCGACGCCATCCATGACAACAGAGCGGTGTTGCTGGAGGCCTCTGCCGCGGCCGTCGACGAAGGAAGAAGACACCGGAGGATGCAGGACGAGGGACAATTGACCCTGTTCGGCGGCGACGAGGGCATCGATGCCGAAGCGATGGATCCTCCGCTTCCTGCGTTGCCTCCATGGTCAATCGAACAACGACTGGCCGCGGAGCAGGAGGCGCTGGGGTTTCACTTCTCCGGTCATCCCCTGGAGCGGTATGGGTGGATGTTCTCGCCCCGGGGCGTGCGGCGCCCGGGGGAATGCTCGCGGCTTGGCGAGGGCGCCGGCGTGCTGGTCGGCGGGCAGGTGATTCGCGTGAAACGGCTCCAGCGGGAGGGCCAGTCACCCTTCTCGTTCGTCGATCTTGAGGACGACCAGGGGGGCGTCATTTCCGCTGCGCTCTTCGACGAAGCCTTCACCGCAGGAGAGCGAGTAGTGCAGCCCGGGGCACTGGTGGCGATCCGGGGAAAGCTGCGAACCCGCAAGAGTGAACTGCAGCTCGTGGTCAGCAGTGCCATGCCGCTGTCGGAGGTCGTCGGCAGCATCACCGATATCACGGTCACCGTGGGGGCTGCCGAGGCTCCGCCCGATGCATGCTGCCTGCTCGAGACGGTGTTCGCGGCCCATCGCGGCACCCGTTCCGCCCACGTAGAGGTTGCGCTCCCGGATGGCAGGGCAGTTGTTATCCTGCTTCGAAACACGGAGATTCTCCCCAGTGAGGAGCTGGTGAACGCATTGTCTGAAGTGCCTTTCGTGACGGGTGTCGCGGTGACGGTGGGAGCCGAATCATGATCCCGACTCAGGTCCTGGACTTCGAGCGCCCCCTGTTCGAGCTTCGACGCAAGATCGAAGAACTTCGGGGATCCGCCGAGGGAAACGAGGCGGTGACGCGAGAGGTAGACGGCCTGGAGCGGCAGTTGCGCAAGTTGGAGAAAGAGGTCTTCCAGAACCTCACGCCGTGGCAGAAGGTGCAACTTGCCCGGCATCCTCGCCGGCCCTACGCGCTGGACTACATCGAGACCATGTTCAACGAGTTCTCCGAGCTCCACGGAGACCGTGTGTTCGGCGATGACCAATCACTGGTCGCGGGGGTCGGCCGCATGGGCAGCCGCTCGGTGGTCGTGGTCGGCCAACAGAAGGGACGCACCACCAAGGACAAGATCGCGCGGAACTTCGGCATGGCCCATCCCGAAGGGTACCGGAAGGCCATGAGGATGATGGAAATGGCCGTGCGCTTCTCCAAGCCCATGCTCGCCTTCGTCG
>JALOPK010000392.1 GCA_025453925.1 Candidatus Eiseniibacteriota bacterium
GGTCGAGTGACCGACCCGCAAAAAACGTGGGGTGCGTTCCCGAGTTCGCGAAATACCAGACCCGGTCCCGCGCATCATAGTGACGCACATCGGAGAACAGACCGGTCTGACCGGTGATATGCTTGAGGATCTGCATCGTCAAGGCGCCATCCATGTCGGCTTCCGTTGCCGCCACGATGGGTTCATGCGGACCCTCCCAGTCGTAGGGATCGTTGAGGAATGCCTCCGCCACGTCCATGGTCACGAACCTGTCTGTCAGATCGCCGTGAGCCTTGAAGCCCACGAAATCGAGCTGTCGCTCCGCGATGATGGCGCGGGCGGCGTGATAGGATCGTATCTGCAGCTTGAGTTTTTCCGGCGTCAGTACGCGATTGTCATATCGAATGCTCCCGACGAGCCTCTCGAGCCAGTGCAGCCCGCGCTCGACGCGCGCCGGGTCCACATCTGCGGCCGCACGGACGATATCCTCCTGCTCGAGGTGCTCCACGTCAACACCGAACAGCGAGCTCCACTGGTCGAGGTTCGCCACCGCCGTGTACATCCCCAGCGGTCGACCGCCGAAGAGCCCGAAGGTCTGGCCGCGCAACCGGGAGAGGGCCGTTGCCGCGCGGATGTAGGCGAGAACTCGTGCCTGGACTGTCGGTTCCTCGATATCTCCCCAGATCCTTGTGTGCACGCGGCCGAGCTGCTCCATGGTTCCCGCCGCGGCGAGCATGCCGACCATACCCGGTTCAGAGGGATTGAGGTTGCAGAACATCAGGAAGGGGCCCGGGGCAAACTGGGACGAGATGGCGGACAGGTGGGGAAACGCCCAGATCGCATAGTTGAAAATCGTCAGGTCAACGCCTGCAGCGGCGATGCGCCGAGCTTCTCTTCGCGCACATTCCGCATTCCATATGATTTCAGAGCCTGCGATCACCTCGATGCCGAGGCGTTCCAGCACCCGGACCAGCCGGTCCTGGTGGCGCTGTGTCACGCCAAGCAAGTCCTCGTGGACGTATTTCCTGCCGTCCGAAAAGGTCAGCACTCCAACCCTGGCACCCATCCCGAACCTCCTCACGCATTCCAGGCTTCCAGTGCAAGCCCCTCTGACTGGCTCACCTCCAGGCGCCGCGCTTCGCCCGGGTCGAGCCAGAAGAAGTTGTCCGAGACGGTGAACACGTCGAGTCGGCCGGGGCAGGAGACGCTGACGCCGACAGCGGGGAGCTCGCCTTGATTGCTCACCACGACGGTTCGGTCCCCCTCGCCCAGGAGCTTCAGCCGGGTCCGCGGCAATCGGAAGAGGCATCCCTTCGATGCCTGGAAGTTCATCCAGTAGAAAGTCCTGTCGGCCACGCTGCCATCCTCGAATACGATCTCGGACACCACCAGGAGCGGAGTCGCCTCCGCCTGCTCCCAGCTCAGCTCGAGATCGCCGACCTTCCGCGGGCTCGTGATCGACCCGCTGCCCGCCGCCTCCAGCCGCGTGATCTCGCGAAGCGATCCATCGTATGCCCGTGCCACCACCTTCCACGCCTTCCCGGCCAGCGCATCTGCGTCGTCGAGGAGACAGGTCGGCAGGTGCGCCGGTGCCCCGGCGAGATTGAGCGAGGGAAACAGGACCACGGCGTGAAGGGGAGCGAAGGCGTCCTGGAAGAAGTAGTGGCCTGCTTTCGCCGCGCCGTACCAGTCCACGCACGACCAGGAGGCAGCAGGGAAGTTGTCGTTCATCTTGTAGTACAGGGCGCCGCCGCACTCCGGCCAGCGGGCCCGGGCATGCTCCAGGACGTGGCGCACGCCGACGACCTGCGCGAGCTGGGAGCCGGCCACAAAATCAGCGAGCGTGCAGTCGCGACCCACGAAGTAGTGGGCGAATTGCGCCAGGCGCGAGAGATCGTCGGCGGTCCCGAAGATCGGCGTGTGGTATGCCAGCGCTCCGTCAGGCTTGCAGGGGAAGAGGTTCTTCTCCTCCGGCGGGAGGTACCTGTGCAGCGACTCGAGCACCGGCAGGCTGGCCAGCCCGAACTCTCCGAGGAAGTCCGCGGTGATGGAGCACGTTCGATCCAGGTGCTGGCGGCCCCAGTAGCAGTCGTAGTTGTGGGCGCTCCCCCCCCACGGCTCTCCCCGGTGGAACGGGCGGGTGCCGTCAAGCTCCACGGAGAGCCTTCCCATCATGTCGATCGCTTTGCCGAACGGTTCCGTCGACTCGTTGCCGCCGCCCCACATCACGAGCGATGCACGGTTTCGAAGCCGCAGGGTGTTCAGGCGTACCGTCTCTTCCAGTACGGCGTAGGGCTGTTCCCGGTGGCTGTTCCAGGCCGTCGGCCACTCCTGGAAGACCATGATTCCCTTGCGGTCGCAGATGTCGTAAAACTCATCCGTTTCCGGCATGCCGCTGCCCCACGCGCGCAGCATCTGGACATGCTGCTGCCGTGCGAGCTCCAGGAACCTTTCGTAGCGCTCCCGTCGGAAGTCCAGGAGAGGGTCCATCGTGCACCAGCCCGTGCCCTTCACGAAGCGCGGTGACCCGTTGATGACAAAAGTCCAATCGTAGCGGTCCGGGCGCGGTCCACCGGGAAGCGGGGCCATCGCCACCGTGCGGATGCCGAAAGTGAAGTCGCGCGCATCCGCGCCTCCCCCCTGGGCGGGGGCGAACGAGACCTTCATGCGGTAGAGGTTGGGCTCGCCCAGGTCAACAGGCCACCAGGCCCGGGGTGATGGCACCCGCAGGCGAAGGCGCACCTCCCGGGATGAACCTTTCGCCGTGACTCGCTGCGTGTAGTGCCACGCATCACCTTCGAAGTTGTCCGGTTCGATCGTCACCGCGAGAGTGCCGGCCCAGCCCCTCTTCGGACCGTTCAGGGGAACAAGGAGGTCGATCTCTCCCCGGGCCGCGTCCCGCGTGGTCACGAATGGGTGACTGAGCTCGACAGCAGCAACAGCCTGAAGCTCGACCGAACGCCAGATGCCGAGAGGCTGGAGATTCGAATAGTGCCATCCGTGCGCGTTGTTGAAGACAACGGTTCGTTTCCAGCTCCCGTTGTTTTCCGCGTACCCTCCCGCGGGTTCGAACGCGACCGGGTCAAGCCGGACGATGAGGTCGTTGCGCTCCTCCAACAGGCGTGACACAGTGTAGGAAGGCCCGCCAAACATACCCTCGTGGGTTCCGAGCCTCTTCCCGTTCAACCAGACCGTGCACCGGTTGCAGACTCCCCCGAAAACCAGCCGCCAAGGGGTGTGCCCGGGAGGCTTGTCGAACTGGCGACGCATCCACCAGGTCTTAAAGCTCTCCAGGCGGGCGATCTTCTGGTTCAGGGCGAACGTGGGATCGGGAAGTCGCCCTGCCTCGACCAGGGCGGCATGGACGCTGCCCGGGACTTTCGCGTGCAGTGCGTCTGCCCACTTCGAATGAAGCCGCTCTTTCTCGCCGCCGCCTTCCGCGAGCTGCCAGTCTCCATCGA
>JALOPK010000077.1 GCA_025453925.1 Candidatus Eiseniibacteriota bacterium
CCGGTCATAGGGTTCTCGCTCCTGGACCAGCGGGGCGCCGTCGCGTTCGGCAGTAACACCCAGATCGAGGGTTCGGCGGTCGATCTCTGTGGGGAGGGCGTGATCGAGATCGGCATTCGACGGCTTTCGCTCCTGTCCGGCCTGTTCTATGTCGGCTTCGCGGCCCATTCCACCGACCAAGCGGTGCAGTATCACCGTTTTGACAACTACTACAGCATCATCATCGACCCTCGCAGGAGCTTCGATGGCCGCGTTGACATGGAGTGCCGCTGGCGGATGCTTCCGACCGGCAACGAGGTGCGCGGTGACTGAGGTGCGCCCCAGTGACGAGCTCGATGTCCGCGAGATCCTGCGCGCGATTCGCGCGGAGGTTTCCGCTCCCGCGGAGGAGCCCGCCGAAGATGCTGCGACTTCGCACAATGATCTCCAAATCCTGCGGTCTCAGCACGACATACGGCGATACGACCTATCGACCGACAAGTCCTTCGCCCCGCTGGTGATTGGCGCGAAGCGGTTGGTCGAGGCGGTGGTCCGACCCTACGCGGGACACTTCCTCGACAAGCAGGCCCACTACAATGCGGCACTGAACCGGGTCGTATCCCGGATTCTGGCGGAGATTGAGGGCGTGAGCCAGCAGTTGACGACAATCCAAAATGAGCAGAAGGCGCTGCAGCAACTGATCCGCACCGACATGGACGACCTTCGATCGCGGCTGGAGCGTCTCCGTGGCGAGATGGCCCAGCGGCACCAGAGCCTTCATCATGCGCTCCATGCCGGTCTGGAGGAGCAGGACCGCAGGTCCGCGGAGCGCGAAGAGGTTGGGCAACAGGAACTGCAAGAGGCCGCCATTGGCCTCCAGCGCAATCTGGCGGAGGCCGTGGATCGTCTACAAGTGCGACTGGCCGAGGTCGAGCACAAGACCGTGGAGAGCCAGAAGGATGTTCAGGACCGCCTGTCCCGTGAGATCGCCGCGGTCGTGGACTTCATCGAAGAGGTGCTCCCGGCGCTGTAGCCGAGGGGCGTACCGCAATTCTCAGGGAGGAAGTCATGGCGTCAGGGAAGGGACCGGCCGGCTCAGCGCCGGAGATGGCCCGCGGGAATGACGGCACCGTCAGCATTGCCGCAAGGCTTGAGGCCATCCGGTCCAAGACCAGAGCCAGCGAAGAGCGCATGGATGCGGTCCTGCGGTCCATCGAGGAGGTTCGGTCGGAGGTCAAGGATCACGTCGCCGCAACTCAGCGCGACTTGGCTGAGCGCGTGCAGACCGCCGAACGGAAGAGTGTGGAAATCGAGGCGAGGCTCTTGGACATGCAGCAGGGAGAGCATGGGCTGCAATCGCAAGTAAGCACGGCGGTGGACTTGATGAAGACAGGGCTTGATCGTCACATGCAGGAACTCGGCCGGGAGCTGGCGGGGCGACTGGAAAGCATGCAGCGGAGCGAACAGGAAGTCGAGGGTCGGGTGAAGTGCTTTGAGGCCATCGGCGACCGGCTCAAGGCAATGATCAGTGCGACCGAGAGCGTCGGCCCTCAGCTCCGCGAGCTTCTTGGGGCCGTTGACGATATGCGCACGAATCTTGGCGTGAGCATTGACGCCATCGGAACGGTGCGCGATGACGTCCAGGGCAGTATCGCTACCCTCACGAAGGCCCAGGCTGATCTTGGCGCGCGTCTCACGCTGTTGGAGACAGGGCTGAGCGAAGCGCGGGCGGAGCTTGCTGCTTCGGCCGGCAGACTGAGCAAGGAACAGGAGAACGCGCTGCAGAGTGCCCTGGCGCCAATCGATCGTCGTGCGACGGAGGCACGGCAGCTATCCGTCCTTGCGCCGGGCGATTTTCCCTATTTCCGCTTCGAAGATCTCCATCGGGGGAGCGCCGAAGCCGTCAGGGACCTGATTCGCCCCCTGGTTCGCAACTTCGTCCGATGTCAAATGGTCGTGGATCTTGGCTGTGGCCGTGGCGAGTTCCTTGATCTGTGCGTGCAGGAAGGGATCGGCGCCTACGGTGTTGACTCCAATGAGGACATGGTTCTTCACTGTCAGCGCATTGGCCTCGATGTCGTGCGCGATGATATCGTGGACCACCTCCGCGGGCTCAAAGAGAAATCGGTGGACGGCGTCTTCTGTTCGCAGGTCGTGGAGCACCTTCCGATGCTCAAGGTGCAGGCACTGCTGCGCGAGTGTTTCCGCGTGCTCAAGGTCGGCACCCACATGGTCCTGGTGACGATCAACCCTCTGTCGCTCTATGCACTGGCGAACAACTTCTACCTCGACCCAACCCATGTGAGGCCGCTCCCGCCCGAAACCATGCGGTTCCTGGCGGAGGATGCGGGCTTCCGGAAACTGTCCGTCTCCTATTTCTCTCCGTTCGGCCCGGACTACACGCTGCTGCCGGTGCGGTTTGAGCAGGAGAGCGAGGAGCAGCGCGCCATACGCGTGAACTTCGACAGGCTGAACCACGTCGTGTTCGGCAACCAGGAATACGCACTCATTGGCCTCAAGTAGACTCACGATCCTCGCCCCTCAGCCGGGGGTGAACCGTGGCTACTGGGTGAGCTTCGTGGGGGAGATGCTCAGGCGGCTTACCGCCGAGTACGAAACCGTGGTCGTCGAGAGTCCCCACGGCCCCTTGCACACCGCAGCCACCCCGGGGGACGAAGTCGTCATCGGAGTCGCTCCGTCGCGGGAGACCGTGCCACCGCCGGGACCGCATGTCTGGATCCCACGCATCGGTGAACCAGTTGAACGCACGCACCCCTGGTCCTCTGCCGGCGTGATCTTGCTCCCCTTGGGCGTCGGCGCCGTAGATGCCAGCCTCCCGGTGACCCACCTTGGGGCCGGCCTCCCTCATGCTGAAGGACAACCCGACAAAGCCGGGCCCCACCCCGCCGATAACGTCCCCGGAATCATCAAAGTAAGGCCCGATGGGGAAGACTGCGTGACGTCGTTCCTGGCGGCTCTTGCCAAGGGATGCATACCGATCGTCCCCGCGGATAGCCCACTGCTGGCGTATCTCTGCGAGCGATGGAAGCTGGGCCTCCCCTGCGGGGATGAGTCGGAGGCGACTGCGGCGCAACGGTACCTTGAGGGCAACCCAACCGTTGCGCACAGGATGAGCGACGCCGGCCGCCGCTTCATCACGCGATCGCTTTCATGGCCCAGGGTGTATCGGCGTTTCCGCGCAGGCGTTCGCGCCGTCGAGTCACCGCTGGCCGTCACCCATGTGATCGTCCTGAACTGGAACGGGAGAGACCTCCTTCCCGACTGCCTCGAGTCACTCCGTGATCAGTGCTATCCCCGCATGGTGCCGGTGGTGGTGGACAATGGCAGCGGTGACGGCAGTCCCGCCTTCGTTGCCAGCGTGTTCCCGGAGTGCCGTGTCATCGTGAATCGCAGGAACCTCGGCTTCGCCGAAGGGAACAACGTGGGCATGCGGGTTGCCATTGAGGAGCGCGCCGAGCATGTCGTTCTGCTGAACAACGATACCAGGGTCGCACGGGGGTGGCTCAAGGCACTGATTTCCCGCGCCGGCGAGAGCGCGGACATAGGTGCGGTGGGTTCGCGAATGCTGTTCTTCGACAGACCCCGTACCGTGAACAGCGCGGGGGGGGCAATGAACCAGTCGCTGTATGGCTGGGATCGCGGTGTGTTCGAACATGATGCCCGCAAATGGCGCCAACCGGAGGATTGCCTCTCGGTCACCGGCGGGTCCGTTCTCCTCCGCGTCGACGCCCTGCGTGCATCCGGACTTCTCGACAAAGTCTACTTCGCTTACTACGAGGATACCGATCTCTGTCATCGGATCCGCCTGGCAGGCTGGCGCGTCGTGTACGCACCGGCGAGCAAGGTGTTTCACAAGCTCTCGGCGACCTCGGGTCCGGTTTCTGAATGGAAGACCTTCCTCCTGGAACGCTCCCGGTATCGGTTCATCCTTAAGAACGTGCCGCTCAGCTATCTCGCACGCCACGGCAACCGGCTGCTGGGGCAGGAGTGGGGAGAACTCCAATCGTGGTGGAGAGCTCGCGAGTACCGTCGCGTCCTCGCGCAGCTTCGGGCGGCCTTCTCCGCGTGCGCCAAACTGCCGGGAATCGTTGCATGGAGGGTGCTCAGCGGCTCCGGGCGGGACAGTGACTGGACGGCCGAGCTCACCCCCGGCTTCGCGCGCCCCTCGTTCCCCGGTGCAGATGAGGAGTTCGCTGACCTGTATGCCGGGATGACGCCCGAGGGCCGCACCATCCCCACCTGTGTGTGCACGTCGTTGCGGGGCGAGTGGTCGGCGGTGCAGGCGACCTTCCCCAAGGTTCGGATGATTGGTGGGTGGTGCGCGCTCAACATGACCAACCACCGAATCGCCGAGGGCAATCTCCAGGTCCACCTCTTCCTGCCTCCGGATAGGTCCTCGGCGGAGCTCACCCTTCTGTGCCCGCCTGAGGGGCCACGGACCGTGACCATCCCCCATCCAGGATGGCACACTCTCATCCTTCCGATCCGGAACGTGCCCGCCCGCGCGGTGGTTGAGCTCTCGGCATCGCATCCTTTAGGGATAAACGAAGTGAGCCTGCTGCCGTCGGGGAGTGCCCTTCTGCGAAGCGGCTGACCATGCACCTCCTTGTCGTTACGCCGCTCTACTGGCCCGATGAATCGGGTGCCACCCGGCTGCTCCGGGGTTATGCGGAGAGCCTTGCCGCCATGGGCCACACGGTCGAAGTGTGGACGACCGATGCGGCCGAGAATCGCGCGTTGTACGATCCCTGCGCGGCCCAGACTCCCGCCCGGGCGGCAACCCACGGGGGAGTGAGAGTTCGCCGGTTTCGGCTCTGGCATCCCGTTGACAAGCACCGAGCATTCACCAAGGCCTTCCGCATGCCTTTGCCCGGCTCCGGCTACGTGTTCGATGCCCCTCATGTCGCATCCCTTTCCCTGCAGCGTGCCGCGTTGCTGTCCCGGCAGTCCTTCGACATGGTGTTGGCCGGCTATCTTCCTTTCACGGGCTTCATCCATGCCGGGGCGGTCGTGGCGAAGCGCCTCGACATTCCCCTAGTCGTGTTGCCGCTCCTCCATCTGGGGGAACCCAGCGACCATACGCTGCTCGCGGCATTCGGGCGTCCTCTGCAGCGCCGAGTGCTTCATCGGGCAGATATGCTGCTCGCCAACACCGAGGTCGAGGCGACCGCACTCAGGCGATGGGGTATCGAGCCCAGGCGCATCGCCGTTGTCGGGGCAGGATTGGATCCTGATTGCCTGAGAAACGGATTGCCTTCCCGCTTCAAGAAGCGCTTCGGCCTCCACCACCCGATAGTATTCCAGATCTCCACGCAGACCCACGACAAGGGATCTCACCATGTTGTCGAGGCCATGAAACAGGTGTGGGGCGCGGGAATTGAAGCCCATCTGGTCATGGCTGGCAGTGTCCTTCCGGACTTCGACGACTATCTGTCGCATCAGCCAAAGGAAGTGCTCGAGCGGCTGGTCTGCGCGGGGCATCTGGAGGAGCAATCCAAGAACGATCTCCTTGCCGCGGGGGATGTGATGGTGATGATGTCCAGGGCGGAGAGTTTCGGGATCGCGTATCTAGAGGCCTGGCTGTACGGGAAACCCGTGATAGGCTGCTACGCGGGTTCGCTTCCCGCGCTTATCTGGGATGGAGTCGACGGATTCCTTGTGCCGTTCGCAGATGTTCATATGCTTGCCGAGACCCTACGAATCCTCCTGACGCGGCCCGATCTTCGGGCACAGCTTGGCGAGGCGGGAAAGTCCAAGGTGGCCGCTTCGTACCTCTGGAGGCAGCGGATGGAGAGGCTTCTGCGTGCCTTGCGCACGGTGGATCGACGGAGAGAATCTTGCACAGAATAGGCATTGACATATCCCGGACCCTCGGGCAGCCCGGTGGGGTAGGCTGGTTTGTCGATCGGTATGTCCGTGCCCTGGCGACTGTGGATTCGACGAACCACTACACGTTCTACCCTTTCTTCTGGTTCTGCCATCCCCGCGAGTACCGAGACGCCTTCCGGCCATCCCACCCCCACTTCCGGGTTCATGACCTGAACAGGAGTTTCGAAGATCTCAGGCAGCGTTGGTCCGGCCAAGGCCTCACCCCCCGCGAACTGCTCGGTCCCATCGAGTTGCTCCATTCTCCGGGATACACGGCACCCTACGTGCCGGGGATCAAGCTGTGTGTCACCATTCACGACATGAGCTTTCTCACCCACCCGCATTTCCACACCGAGGAGAACCGGCAGTTCTGCATGGTGCAGTCCATGCGGGCTGCTCGCCTCGCCGATGCGATCTTGTGCGATTCCCAAGCAACCGCGGATGACGTGAGACGCTATCTGCACGTGCCTTTGGAGCGGCTCTTCGTGGTCCCCGGCGCGGCAGGGCCTGAGTTCAGGAGGCTCACCGACGCCCGAGCCATCGCGGCGACGCTGTTCCGGCTGGGAATCACGGAGAACTTCCTGCTGTTCGTCGGGACCGTCGAACCACGGAAGAACCTTGCGACGCTGATCGAGGCTTTTGCCCGGGTGACGAAAGGGACTCAGCGCCCGGAGCTCCTGGTGATCGCCGGCGGTACGGGGTGGAAGAACGACCAAGTCTATGAGCGGGTCAGGGAACTCCGGCTGGAGGCCGCCGTCCGTTTTCTGGGCTACGTCACCGTGGAGGATCTGGTCGTGCTCTACAACGCCTGCCGCGCGTTTGTGTATCCCTCGCTCTATGAGGGATTCGGGCTTCCGGTACTGGAAGCAATGTCCTGCGGGGCGCCGGTGATAACGTCGGGGGTGTCCTCGCTTCCGGAGGTAGCAGGCGACGCCGCACTGCTACTCGACCCTCGTGACACGGATGCGCTCGTCGACGCGATCTGCGCCGTGCTTGACGACTCAGGGCTTCGGTCTGGATTGAGGACCAAAGGCCTGGAAAGATGCCGCCGGTTCTCCTGGGAACAGACGGCCAGACTCACCGTTGAGGTTTATCGGAGGTGCCTTGCGTGATACGCGACGTTTGTCGCCCGTCCCGCGAATCCGTCGTGAAGGAGGTTATGCCATGAGTTCCATGCGCGCGCTCGTCATCCCACTCCTTGTGATCGGCCTTTGCTGCAGCACGAAGGAGCCGTCGACACAACAGATCTCGGACCCGGGTCTTGACAATCGTCTGAGCTGGGAGACCGAGAACGCAACTATCGCGGAAGGGACGGTGATCCTCAAGAGCCCCACCGGAACCGAGGTCGCACAGGTACGGCAGAAACTGCTGGGTCTGAAGCCGCATACGCACTACTCGCTCTCGGCGCGGGTCCGTGCGCTCAACACGCCCAGCGCCCAGCTCAGCATCGATCTCTTTCTGGATGACGGCTACGACAGCCCGGACCAGGAGCTTCTCATCATGCCCGATGAAGTCGACGCGACGTTTCGGACCTACCATCGGGTGTTGAACACAGGCGCGTTTCCTGATCAGCCCTATGTACGGATCTTCACCTTCAGCACCATTCCCATCGAGCTCGACGAGCTGGGTCTTGTGGAAGTGAAGTAGCCCTCCACAACTCGAGGAACCCATACTGCTGGACGCATGTGAGGGGTCGTGAGGATGCGGACCTGTCGCCGGAGCTGCCTTTCGGGGCCATCGATACTGCCCGTCGACCGGCCTCCTGCGGCTGGACGGTGCCTTTGGCCGTCCGCCGGCGAGGTCGGGCCCCGGGGCTCCCCACCGTCAACTGATCGGAGCGCTACGAGGCCGAGGAGCCTCGCGTGAGCACGCTGAGCAGGCTTGCCGGGCGCTTGCGGGCGGATCGGCGGTGCCTGCTGGCATGCCAAGTCCTTTGCATGGTGTCGCCGATGCTCATGCCCTGCCTCGTGCCAGTGGTGAGATACGGAGATGCCAGCGACTATGTGATGATGACCGCAAGCATGGTCCACGACCGAGATCTTCTCTACGACGCAGGCGATCTCTCGCGCATTCTGGCGACACGACCGCAGGGGACCGACTACCCCGCGGGCATGTTCCTCGTTCGGGACCATGTCCGCAGGCTCCACGTAGGAGGCCACAGTTCCGTCTATTCCGTGATGGCCGCGCCGTTCTACCTCGTCTTCGGCTTCCGCGGCTTCGGCGTCCTGAACGGTCTTCTTCTCGGGGCCGCGATATGGCTCGTGTCAAGAGGCATCGTCGGTTGCCGACTGTGGGCGTGGGTCTGGGCATGGGCGGGGGTCTGCTTCTCCGCGGCGTTCGACTATGCGATATGGCCCACGGCGGAGACGTGGCTGCTTTTCCTCAGCGCCGCTTTTCTGTGGTCGTACCGCACACGGAGACTCTGGCTCAGCGGAGCGCTGCTGGGGATGGGAGCCGCGAGTCAGGCGCCTATGGTCATGTGGAGCGTTCTTCCCCTTCTGGATCTCGTCCGGGGCCGTGTCCGCCCTGGCGATATGGCACGCGTGGGTGTCGCCGCTGTCGTGATGGCGGCCCCGCAATTGGCCTACAACATCACGACAACGGGGTTGCTGCAGCCTGCGTGGTTGGATCTGCAGAGCAGAGCCAGATTCCTCTACTACCCCTTTGCGTTTCCGGGACAGCCAGGCTTCGATCGGGCGGCGCACACCGTGGCCTACGCACGGTTCACCCGCCCGGAGTTCTTGAGTCCGGGCGATCTGGTGAGCGCGCTGGTCTCCCCTAGGATGGGATTGCTCTGGTTCTACCCGTTGTCCGCGCTGGCGGTGCTCAGGATGTGGCGCGAGCGCGCGGGCGGGGGTGCGTTGGTTGCGGCAGCGATGGTTCTTGGTGCTTTCTGCACCGCGGGCCAGCTTTCCAGCCATCAGGTCGGACTCCGGTACCTGAACCCGGTGTATGCCGCGCTGCTGCTCGGGTTTCGCTCCTTCAAGTGGGACAGGTCGGAGCGGCTGCTCCTGCTGCTCGGATTGCTTCTGGGGATCACATTCCTGCTGTTTCCTCGTGCGAACTCGAACGAAATCGTGGCCCTGAAGGCGGTGCCGACCGCGCTGCTCTACAGGTAGCGAGATCCCTCGCACCCGTCCCGTCCCCCACATGGACGCTGAGCCTGGGACCCTAAACGGGAGCGGGGCAGCCCGGGCTGCCCCGCTCATCGCGGACTGATCTGCCCTACGGAAGCAGTACAACCCTCTGGGCGCGGGTCGCGTCAACGCCCTGGATCCGCACCAGGTAGGCACCGGCCGCGGGGGCGCCGAAGGCACCGACGTCAATGGACACGTGATGGATGCCGGGGCGCAACGTGCCCAGATTCAGCACGCCGAGCCGGCGACCCGCCAAGTCAACCAGTTCGGCCCGCACGGGCTGACTGCTGCCTACCGAGAGGGTGAGCGCGATCCGACCATTTGCCGGGTTCGGGCTGAGCGACTCAAGCGTCAGGTCTCCGGGTAGGCCTGGATGCGTATCCGAGCCTTGTCCCTGGAAGCCCAACGTGAAGTTGATGTTCGACGAAGGGGCCGGCACCTGCGTCGCGTCGAACGGTGGGTCAACGTAGGGCATGAAGCCGAAGAAGTAGTAGTAGCCGAAGGGCATCAGGTAGCCGAGTTCGAGGGGCAGGTCAAAAGTGTCCAGCTCCTCATACCATTCATCGGTAATCGCGATTCCCGAATCTGGGTTCAACATGCCATAGTACAGCCATGAGAACAGGCTCCACGTTCGCACGTAGTGAGTGCTTCCGTTGAAGAGACTCCGGATCTCGTAGCGCCCATTCTGCCAGGGATCGTCGGTAGCGGGGTTCACCCCGCTGGCAGCGAAGCCCGAGAGATGCCCGGTCAGGTCATATGACGCCACGACCACCCAGTTCAATGGAGATCCGTCGTCTTGCCTCGTCACCATGCCGCTGATGGTCGCGTTGCCTGGTTCCAGCGTGATGTTCACGTCGGAGGCGAAGACCTGACCGGCGGTGAGCGTCACCGACCCACCCTGATCGAAAGTATGTCCGCCGCCGTAGTAGCCAACCGCGGCCGGTGCTCCGTACGGCACCGCCGCGACTTTGACCGCCCGAGCAGGCAGGCGTCTGATCCGGTATCCCGCGCAGAACGTGTTGTTGTCGTCAGTGTAGACAGGCGCCTCATCGGAGACCCCTATGCCGACAGGATAGCCCAACTGAGCGTCATAGGCGATCAGCACGACCTCGGTATCCCTGTCACCTGCGGGGGAGCCGCCGGGCAGCGACACGAAGCCCTGTACGATGGCTTCCCTGTCGAGCTGAACGTCGATTCCGGTGGTCGTCTGTCCGTCGGTGACCTGCACAACCGTTGCCGCGTCGAAATTGAATGCTCCGCCATGATACTCGGAGCAGTAGCCGATCTCATCATAGCCCGCGGGGTACGCCGACACCCACACTCTGTAGCCGCCGGTCGGGAGCCCGGCGATGGTGTAGGTGCCGTCATCGTTTACCATGCTGGGGAAGAGGAACCACAAACCGAGGTCGCCCTGCGTCAGAAGCTCCTCGGGGTAGGCGATGACGAACTCCACCTCTTCCGTTGTGGCGGGTGCGCCGCCGACGAGGGTCACCCGTCCCGAGATACGCCCTCGACTGGGAAGGAAGAAATCGATGCCGTCGGCGGTTCCGGAGGCCGGGACTGATACCACCGATGCGTCTTCGAAGGACAAGGCATTGTCGTAGTACAGGGGGAGCACGGGGAACGGAATGCCCTGAAGCGCGACCTTGTAGTCGCCCTCACGCAGCCCTCCGAGGGTGTACTCACCGAGGCCCGAAGTGAACGTGTATGCTACCGAGCGGAGGCTGTCATCAGGGGGGTAGGCCCACACGATGAAGAACGCGTCGGTGAACGCATCCGATATGTCCGAGGCGATGGTTCCATTGATAGATCCGCCCGGCGAAAGCACGAAGTCGATCCCGGAGGTGGTCTGGCCAGGCTCGACCTGCACCGGGTCCGCTGTCTCAGCGCTGGGCTTGTCGTCCCAGTACTCCGCGGCATAGTCGGGCAGGATGAAGCCGGGGAACGCCCGGATGAGATACTGCCCGGGAGGAATGCCGTTCAACTCATAGGCACCGTCAAACATGGAAAATGTCGTGGCGATGTAGTCGTCAGCGCCCACCGGGTACGCTTCGATCTGCACGAACATCCCAGGGGTCCCATCATCCAACGTCACCACACCGCTTATGTTCCCGCCCGGCGGCATGTCGAACTGGATGCCGGAGATGGTCTGATTCACGGTGGAGAGAGTGAGGGACTGGGCGGCCATAGGATCGCCGGTGTTCGGGTAGTAGACCATCGCGTAGTTCTCTACCCGGCAGTTCATGTAGAACGTTCCCAACGGAATCGGCCCGATGGTCGCCTGCCCGCTCCCATCGGTCTGCAATCCAAAGCGCAAGGTGCGCCCCTGATCCAGTAGCTCATTGTCTTCAGTGGGCAGGTAGGGGAAGAGCTCGAAGTCCGCCGCGGTGTTCGCCAGCGGCTGCCCCGCGCCGTCCCTGATCGTTACCGCCACATACCCGCTATTGCTCTGGAGGTCGAAGTTCACCCCAGTGGCAGTGCCGCCTTCGGTCACGGTCACTTTGGTGGCCTGCGGCCACTGGGTGACGTTGTTGTAGAACTCGTTGATAACCGTGCCCGTTTCCGCGTCGTAGCCCCAGCCTTCGCTCAGGAAGAAGACGTAGTATTGGCCGGGCGGAAGATCGTCCAATTCGTACTCTGGACCGGAGGATTGCCACCAGAGGTCCGAGGCAGCCACAAAGCCGTAGTGATCAAGCGCGAGC
>JALOPK010000078.1 GCA_025453925.1 Candidatus Eiseniibacteriota bacterium
GCGACGTCGGCGCTTGTGTACCGCAGGCCGTCTTCCATGATGTCCTTCTCGCGATACTCGATCAGGGCCACGTCCACTGACTGGTGTCGCAGCAGGGTGCCGACCTGAAGCCACTGGCTCTCCATTTTCGACAGGAACCGGTTCGAGATGAACACGCCCTCGGCCGATGCCGATCCGACAACCGTGTCCGGCCGGGGCTGCACCAGGGGTGTGATGACCCGGCGCATGTCCGCCGATAGCCTGTCGAACACGAGGATCGGCACTCGGCTGTCCCGCCGAGTGGGGAACAGCGACCGGATGATAGCGCCGGGAACATCGATGGATCCGCCATGGGCGGGGACGAGGTGCATGAAAACGCCGGGTCCGGCGTTGATCTCGATGATAGAGAGGGGCGACTCACGCCACGACCGGGTGATATCGTCTGCCAGTACGTCGACACCCAAGCAATGGACTCTCAGGAATGCCGCGACATCTTCCGCCAGCTTCTTGTTGTCGGGGTGGATCTCATCGGTCACATTAATCGACACGCCCCCCGCGGAGATGTTTGCGACGCGACGGAGGAACACCTTCCTCCCCTTGGCAATCACGGTGGAAAGCCGGAGATCCTGCAACCGCAGGAAGTCGGCGAGGTCGTCGTCGATCCGGATCTTCGTGAGGGCGGACCGGGCATTGTCACGCCGGGCGAATGTTTCGTTCTCGCGGTCGATGAGCTCGCCGATGGTGCGTTCTCCATCCCCGAACACGAAGGCCGGCTCGCGCTTCAGCGCTGCCACGAAAGTGCCTCCGACCGTCAGCAGGCGATGGTCGAAGCCGGTGACATGCGACTCGACGATGATGCCGTCGCGAATTCCCGCGGCCAGAAGGCCCGCGAAGGCCCTCTCAAGCTCACGGCCGCTCTGGATATTCGTGGTCACACCCTGGCCCTTGTGCCCCGCCACAGGCTTGATCACCAGTGGGTATCCGATATCATCGGCGACCCGCAAGGCCTGGGCGACCTCGTGGCAGACACTTCCGCGGGGCGTCGGCAGGCCCATGTCGGCGAGGAAGTGCTTGACCATGTCTTTGAAGCAGGTGAACTCGGTATCCTTGATGCCGTCGAGAGACATGGTGGTCGAACGCCCCCGCACCTGCCGCCTGCCGTACCCCCACTGGAAGACGTTTTCGTGAGGCAGGTATGCCATGGGAATGCCGTTGCAGAGGCCTGCCTCCACGATGGAGTAGATCGTCGGTCCGCCAAACAGACTGCGATCGAATCCGTGCTGGAGCCGCTTGAACTCCCGCTCGAACGGGTAGTCGGACCCCTCGGCCGCCGCGTTGAACATGTCCACGGTCACGTCGAGGGCATCCTCGGCGGTGTGTTCGTCGATGGTCTGCACCGCGATGTCAAAGCCGGTTCCGGAAAGGGGCTCCACGGCAGACTGCGTGATTGCCAGTTCCATGTCGAGCTGCTGGACGAGCAGGAGGGTTCGCGCGAACAGACCGCCGACATCAGACCCCACGACATCCAACTGCGGCAGATGACGCTGGAGGGCGACGTAGAGCTCCTTCGGATCGTGGCTGGATTCGCCGACTTCAAGGCGGAAGCATATTGCCTTGGTCGGAAGCATGTGGTTGGGACCGCGGTAGACCTTGACCTGTTCAACGCGAAACGACATCACTACCTCCTGTCACGGCCGGCACCCGCGGCACGGCCTGACGATCTTGATGGGAAAGCGTACGTGAAGCGGGCGAACCCATTCGCCAGGGGGGCCCCCAGCTGAATCGGCCGGATAATCACAAGGAACTGGACGACGCAGGCCAGCCAAGATATGATCTACGGAGAAATCCACCAGTTCAGTGGGAGGTATGCATGATTCCGTCGTCCGCACCATCGACGACACGAGTCCTCGTGGCCAGCGGCGACCTCCGGCTGCGCAAACTCATGCGCATAGCCTTGGACGAGGTCGGCGGGCCGCCCATCGAGGCGACCGACGGCATGACGCTGATCCGCGAAGCATTTGCCTCGCATCCCGACATCATCGTGATGCAGCGTGAGCTTCCGGATCAGGATGGCCTCCAGGTGCTTGCGCGCCTGAAGCAGGAACTGCAGCGACCTCCTGTCATCGTGGTGACACGGGGGACCGATGCTGATGCCCGCCTGGTGTGTTTCGCGGCTGAAGCCGATGACGTCGTGTCCATTCCATTCGACGCACGCGAGTTGAAGGCACGCGTGGAGGCCGTGGTGAGGCGCAGCCGGTCACGGACTCCCGGCATCAGGAACACCTTCGCGGAAACGCACCTGATCCAACTGGCGGGAAATGTCTTCGACACGTTCGTTGAGGGGCGCTCCAACCGCGCGGCGGTGGAGGCGGCACGGGAAGTGGCGGAACGCCCGGGCAAGCGATTCAACCCCCTGTTCATCTATGGCCCGCCCGGCGTCGGCAAGACGCATCTCCTCGGATCAATCGGCCATCACTTAGCGAGCACCGCCCCCGATCTCACGCTGCTGTACGTCTCCGCCACCGAGTTCTCCAACGAGTACTTGACGGCCATTGCATCAGGTGAGACCGAGCTGTTCTGGAGTAAGTACGGGCACGCAGATGCCCTGCTTCTAGACGACCTCCAGTACCTGGGAGGCGGGAACCTTGTCGAGGACACCGCGCGATTGGTGAGAGAAATGGCGGAGCACGGGCGACAGGTCGTTGCGTCCAGCGACCGGACCCTGGAAGAGCTGCGCCCCGCGATCAAGGAACTCGGATCGGTGCTGGAGAAAGGGCTGGTGGCCAAGATCGATCTCCCCGACCGGGAGCACCGGTTCCGGATTCTCCAGACGCAAGCGGTCATCAATAAATGGAACCTCCCTGATGCAATGTTGAATCTCATCGCCGACGTCGTGGCAAGCGATGCGCGCTCCCTGCAGGGCGCAGCCAGGAAGCTGGTCGCCATTCGCACCATCCAGGGTGGCGTGCTGACGACCGAGTCCGCCAGGTATGCGCTCAGAGATCTGGCCCAGGGAGAGGAGGTGGTGACGGATGCGGCCTTCAGAGTCACGTCGTCATCTGCTGCTCTCCGGCCGCTGGAGTCAGGGTCGTATGAGCTCGGTGAGGCAGAAGAGCGCCCCCCTCAGCCATCCCGCCGCGCAACAGATGGCCCTCCCCGCGAGTGGAAGCCGCCCACGGAATCCACACCCGACCCCGCTTCCATTACGCCACGCGGGCCATCGCCGCTCGACACGAGGCCGACACGGCGGGCCCAGCCGCCAACGCCCGCGCCTGTGGACGCTGAAGACGGCGAGGATGACTCCCCGCGCCACCACTGGTATGACCGATTGCGCGGCAAGTGACCGATGGCCGACCCAGTGAGACGGACTGAGGAGCCTTCCCCGCTGTGGGAGGCAACGATGATGCTTGGGGACCGAGGGCTCTATGAAGTGGCGTTCTTGCTGGCGACGGAATCGGCCATACGTCCCGGAGCACTGGATCAGGCCGTACTGGCACCAGGCTGGTACGTCTATACAGGGTCCGCCCGACGCAACCTCCGCGCGAGAGTTGCCCGCCATCTCCGCGGAAGCGCGAACCTTCGCTGGCATATCGACTACTTGCGGGCGTGTGTCCGTCCGGTCGCATGGCGACTCCACCCGCTGGGCAGCGGAACGGAGTGCGATCTGGTCGAACAGGCCGTCAGTACGGGGCAGGCGATTCGGCATCCTCGGGGCTTCGGCTCATCGGACTGCCGGTGCGGCGGGCATCTCACCCACCACGTCGGTCCGCCCCCATGGGTGGCGCCACAGTGATGAGATCTCCGAGCCGGGCACTCTTCGCTCTGCTGTGGCTCGGCACGGCGGCGTTCGCCGGCGTGGTGATCGCACTCAGGTTCTCGGCGACGCCAGGCCGCATGCTCATCCCGCTCTCCGCATACCTGCCGTTCCTCATCATCCCCTTCGCCGTCATGACCGCGGCCATCGCCCTCCTGTTCCGACGCTGGGGTCGCACCCGATTCGTCCTCGCCTGCGCCGCGCTGCTCCTCGCAGCCTTTGTCTATCTGCCTCGCCTCGTGCCGCGGCTCCAACCCCCGGCGGGCTGTATGGTTCGCGTCGCGACCTGGAACGTGTTCCTTTGCAGGTACGGGGTTTCGGGGATCAGGGAGACCATCGGCCGGCTCGGGGCGGACATTCTCGCCCTTCAGGAAGTCGTCGGATCGGAAACCGACACCACCGACTGTCCTCAGTTGGAGGCGCTCGTGAAGCCGATGGGGTACCGGTGGGCCTTCGTCGGCTACCGCCCGGGGAGGCCCGGCCGGCAGCCGGGTATCGCGATTTGCGTCCGCGACCCCGTGAAGCTGCTCTCTGTCGAGCGACGTACGTACCACGCGGCGGGGCGTTGGCGTTACGTGTTCGCCGAGGTCGAGATCGAGGGGCGCAGGATCAACGTCGTCATTCCCCACCTCTACCCCTTCGCGTTCGGTACGGCGACCGGACAGGGACGCCACGACATCCGGACCACCGCCCGCCGGCTCGCCTACCGGATCACCGCGACCACTCACTGGCACCTTCGCGAGGGTACCGAGCTTCTGCGCCTCGTCGGCACCTTCAGGGATCCGACTATCCTCCTCGGAGATTTCAACACCGCGCCGGATCACCCGATCCACTGGAATCTGAGACGACACCTCACCGATTGTCTCAACGCCGCGGGCAAAGGTCTGGCGTCCACCTACACGTTTTTTCTTCCGGTACGGATAGACTATGTCTACGCGACGAAATCGATCCCGGTGCATGCGGCATCCGTGGTTCCCACTACCGCGTCGGACCACCGGCCGGTGGTTGCCCTGCTGGGCGTGCCATCAGCGGGGGAGTAGCCTGACCGGTGTGATGCGACCCATGCTCGACACCGCGTGGAGTCCAGATGACGGCAAGTGATACACATGTCGATTGTCACTGAGCGGGAGAAAGACATGGATCTCAGCGGGCTCTTGAACACCGAGCACTCGATCTCACACCTCGTCGATACCCTCGATACCGCCGTGGCGTTCGGCTCCGGCGGCGTCGAGGTCTTGGCCACGCCGGCCCTCGTGGCCCTGGCGGAAACCGCGGCGCGTGATGCAGTTCAGAAACTCCTTCCTCCCGGGTACACCACGGTGGGAAGCGTGATCAACCTTCGCCACCTGGCGCCGACGCCTGCAGGCCGGGAGGTTCGGGTCACGTCAAGGGTGATTGCCGTTGCGGGGCGGAGGATCACCTTCGAGGTAAGTGCCCGGGACGATGCAGGTACGGTGGGTGAAGGCGCCCACGAGCGCATCATCGTGGATCTGGCCCGATTCACTGACAAGGCAGCCGCCAGGTTCCGGGGAATGCAGTCGTGAACACGCCGCCTGCGCGCAGAGAGGTGGCACGCGAACACCGTTGGAATCTGGAGCGGGTCTATCCCACCGACGAACAGTGGGAACACGACTTCAAGCTGACGGCGGATTTCGCCGCGGAGGCTGCGGCCCGCTCCGGCACAATCGGCGAATCCGCGGCCTCCCTCGCGGCCACCCTGGAGATGATCTTCGCCCACCGACGGGTGCTGGACAGGCTGGCCGTCTACGCGACGCACCGCCGGGACGAAGATCTCTCAGAAGGCCTCTATCAGGACATGGCATCACGGACGTCGTCGCGGATAACGGAGTATGCCGCGGCCACAGCCTTCCTCCGCCCCGAGATCTTCGCACTAGATGATTCCACCATGGCGGCATGGCTTCTCAGACCAGAGCTGACCCCGTACGCAACCTGGATTGGCTACGTCCTTCGCTACCGCGCACACACGTTGAGTCAGCCGGAGGAACGGCTGCTCGCCATGGCCAAAGAGCCCATGGCGGGCTTCAGAAGAGCATTCGGCATGCTCAACAACACCGACCGGCCTCGTCGCCTGCCCACGATCCAGGACGGACAGGGAGAGACCCGGTTGACCAATGCCAATCTGGCGAAGCTCCTGGAGTCCGGAGACCGGAAGGTGCGCGCCGATGCGTTCTCGGGGTTTTACGACGAACTCAGGGGCAACGTTGACACCCTTTCGGCGCTCCTTGATGGAGAGATCCGGACCCACGCCTTCGAGGCAAAGGCGCGCGGGTTCGCATCCTGCCTGGAAGCCTCATTGTTTCCGGATCAGGTGACCACGGCGGTCTATCAGTCGCTGGTGAATGCGGTGCGGGACGCGAGGTCCGGCATGCACGAGTACTTCCGATTGAAGCGGGATACGCTCGGTGTGCGGCCCTTGCGCATCTACGACGCGCTGGCGCCGATGGATAGTGCCGCACCTCGTGCGTACTCGTATGAGGAAGCGTGCATTCTGGTCCTGGACGCGCTTGCCCCTCTGGGAGCGGAGTATGTCGAGAATCTCCGTTCCGGTCTTGCCTCGGGCTGGGTAGATCGGTTCGAGAACAGAGGAAAGCGATCGGGCGCGTACTCCGGCGGCAGTTTCGACACCTTCCCCTACATCCTCCACAACTTCAACGGCACGCTGGACTCGGTGTTCACGCTGGCACACGAGGCCGGCCACTCGATGCACAGCCTTCTCGCGCGGCGGAATCAGCCGTTTCACCACGCCGACTATGCGATCCTCGTCGCCGAGGTGGCATCGGTGACCAATGAAATGCTCCTGTTTCACTTCCTGAAACACCGCGAGCACGACCCTTGCAGCCGCGCCAGACTATTGAATCACCTCATTGGCGATTACCGTGCGACGGTATTCCGGCAGACCATGTTCGCGGAGTTCGAGCGGTCCATTCACGAGCGGATTGAACGGGGTGGATCCCTCACCGCCGAGTATCTGAGCGAGTCGTACTTCTCACTTGTCCGCGACTATCATGGAAGCGCCTTTGACTTCGACGGCCCGGATCTGGCGATCCAGTTCGAGTGGGCCAGGGTGCCCCACTTCTACTACAACTTCTACGTCTACAAGTACGCGACGGGCATGGCGGCCGCCATCGACATCAGCAGGAGGATCCTGTCCGGGGAACCGGGATCCCGCCAGGGGTATCTCCGGATGCTGGCCGCCGGGTCTTCACGTCCGCCGCTGGTGGCGCTCAGTGAAGCGGGGATCGATCTGGAGAGCGGCCGACCCATGGCGGCCGCCTTGAGCCAACTGCCGGGGCTCGTCGAGGAGCTTCGGGATCTCGTCCTTGCGTGAGGCAGCGCATATCCCGTCGGGCCGCGACACCGTGGTCTCGCTCCGAGATGCGCGTCTTTGTCGCTCAACCACGGTGTCGCGGAAGCGACCACAGAAGGGAGAACACATGTACAGGTTGCACCTCGCCGCGGTGTGCCTGCTCGCCCTGTGCGGCTTGGCAGGCTCGGGTGAGCTTTCCGGAGTGACAATGCCGGACACCATCATGGTGGACGACGGCACACTCGTTCTCAACGGGATGGGTCAGCGCAAGAAGATGTGGGTCGAGGTCTACGTGGGGGGGCTCTACCTCCCCGCGCGCTCCGCCGATGCCGGCCAGATCCTCGCCTCGGAGGGGCCGTGGCGATTGACGATGCACTTCCTCCACAAGAAGGTCGACAAGGAGAAGCTTGACGGCGCGTGGATGGACGGGTTCCGGAACAACTCACCTGACATCCTGACGTCCCACCCCGGCGACATCGAACGGTTCCTCTCCTGCTTCCCCGACATTTTCAAAGGACAGGAGGTGACCCTTACCCACCTCCCCGCAACGGGACTCCATGTGGCGGTCGCCGGGGAGACGAAACAGTTGTTTGCTCCGGGCGTCTTCCCAAAAGCAGTGCTGGCAATCTGGCTCGGACCGCAGCCCCCGTCAGAAGACCTCAAGAAGGGCCTGTTGGGAATCTCATAGGAGCCGCCGGGGCGTGGATTCCCACGCTCGCGGCGGACGCGAAGCCGGGCGGGCTCCGAAGCCATGAGCTGGTGCGCGTCATCCATCCGCTGCGGAGGACCTACGGCCCTGCGAGGAGTTCTCTAACCTCCGGGGCAAAGATGCCCCCGGGCGCCAGCCGGAGGTACTCCGTGAACAGCGCATCCGCGGAATCGCGCGACCCTTCGGCGAGCCGAATGCGGCCGAGGTGCCGATAGGGATCGGCCAGCTCGGGCCAGCGGTTGAGGACCATAGTGAGGAGGCTGTCGGCGGAACGAGTTCTCCCGAGCAACCACCGTGTCTCCCCGAGGTTGGTCCAGGCGACGCTCAGGCGGGGATCCAGGGCGGCTGCCCGGGAAAAGCTCGATTCCGCCGAAACGAGTTCCCCGCGGGTCCTCAGGGAAACCCCGAGGTCATTCGCAATGGTGGGATCCTCCGGAGCGACTCGCCCCGCCGCGGAGAGGAGTCGCGCAGCATCGGAGATTCTCCGCTGCTCAAGCGCCTCACGCCCCCAAGCTGCTAGCCGCGCGCCGGCATCTCGCCGCTGAAGGCCCCGCGTCACTGCTTCCTGCGCGGCAGCGAGCGCCAGCGTCTCATCGCCCGACAGGGCCAATGCCTGCGCCAAAGTCATCCATGTGGTCGAATCGACCTCCATCAGCACGGCTGCCCGGCGCAGGGGCGGAACCGCCCTCGCCGGTTCACCCATTCGCAGGTAGGTCAACCCGGCATTCAGGAATGCCGATGCCACAGTGCTGTCCCGCGCGATGACCTGTGCGAGGAGATCCAGCGCCTCCTGGTGCCGCCCCATGGTCCTCCATGTGCCGGCGAGATTGCTGGAGAACAGCGGATGGCCGGGAGCGAGCCTCAGGGCTTGGACAAAGCATGATTCCGCCTGCGCCAGCCCTCCGAGCTGATAGTAGGCGACTCCGAGGTTGTCCCAAGCGTCGGGGTTGATGCGATCCCGCACCAGCGCGGACTCACTGAGCGCCACCGCGCGGGCGGCAGAGCCGCGCCGGGTTTCCTCCAACGCCAGGTTGGTGTAGCCCAGCGCGGACTCAGGTGCACGGCGGGCAACCCACGCGAAGAGGGCATGGTCGTCCACCCACTGCGCCGATGCGTGCCGGGCCACGACCACCCAGCCGAGAAGAAGGAGAATCGCCAGCCCTTGAGTTCCTCGACGACGCCACGGAAGTCCCCGCAGACCGAACACGAGCCCGAGGAGTGGCATGTACAGGAACCGCTCCGCCATGAACGACGGCCCCGCAAGCCTGATGGGGACGACATTGATCACGGGGAGCAACATCATGGAGAACAACAGCACTCCATCGCGCAGCGACCCACGCAGGTGACCGGTGAGCCACGTCCACGCGACGACGAACGCGAGTACAAGCCCCAGCCAGGCGCCCGGCTCGGTTGCAGACACCCCGGCGGCGTAGTGAACGGGATTGGGTAAGAAGGGAAACAGGGTGAAAACGACGTAGCCCCAGATAGTCTTGCCGACCAGCATCATATGGTCCAGTGTGGTGCGAATAGGGATGGCCAGATCCCGGGAAACCACCAGCCCTCCAAGGACCAAAGCCCTGAGGCCAAGGTATGCGGAGAAGGCGATGGCGTAGGGAAGGTATCCGGCGACGTGCCGCCTGAACCCTCCATGCTCGGTTCCCGGGCGCGGCCCCCTTGCAGGCCAGAGATGGCGGTCGCCATACCAGGCGACCAGGGGAAAGGTGACTGCCATCTCTTTGGAGGTCAGTGCGAGGAGATAGGCGACCGCCGCCGCCCAACGGGCACCACGGGACTCCAGGGCGACGGATCGCCGGTGCAAGAGGATCGCGCACAGGACCAGGAAGGTCGCCAATAGATCGAACCTGCTGGAGATGAACACAACCCCTTCGACCCGCGAGGGATGGACCGCGAAGACGGCGGCGGCAGCGCCCGCGGCCAAGGGCGAGCACCCGACGACTGCCAACAGCCGAACGAGAAGAAGGGTCGAGGCACAGTGCAGAACGAGGTTCTCTACGTGGTACCAGACCGGCTGTGGCCCAAAGACCGAATAGTCGACGAAGAAGCTGAAGTAGCCCAGCGGCCGGAAATAGCTGGGGGAGATGATGAACAGGGAGCGCAGTGACGAGAGGATGAGTTCGGGACGACGGTAGTTGGGATGATCCAGGAGCAGAAGGTCGTCATCCCATACGAATTCACCACGCAAGCCCGGCCAGAACGCGACGACGATAAGTGCCAACAGGGCCGCTGACACCGCGATCCACGACCAGTTGCGTCGACCCGGCGTGCCGGCAGGATGAGGAGCCTTCATACCGTCTCCAATGGATCGATGTCCACCACCAGTCGCGTGCCATGATGGTCGCCGGCCCGGGCCAATGCGCTCTGCAGCCAGGCGTGGAGTCGAGAATGTGAGCGATGGAACACCAGCACGTGCCGGCGGTGGAAGCCTTTCATCCTCGGGAGCAAAGGAGGTGCGGGCCCGAGAAATCGTGCGCCCTGGCCCTCCCGCGTGGCGCGAAGACCCTCGGCAATGGAACGGGCGTGGGACTCAACCGCGTCAAGCATCTGACCTCGCACTTCCAGGCGCGCCAGGCGCGCAAACGGCGGGTAGCCCGCCTCCTTCCGATCCATCAGCTCGTCACGAGCGAATGATGCATAGTCGTGCCGGGCAGCGCACAACAGCACGGGGTAGTCCACCAAGAGACTCTGCAGGATCACCTCGCCGCCCGTGCGGCTTCGACCGGCCCTGCCGGCCACCTGGGAAAGAAGTTGAAACGCTCGCTCTCCCGCTCGGAAGTCCGGGAATTGCAGCGGAGTGTCGGCGTTGACGACCCCGACGAGCGTGACCTTCGGCAGATCGAGACCTTTGGCGATCATCTGAGTTCCGACGAGCACGCTGGCCTCCTCACGCTCCATGGAGTCAATGATTCGCACGTGAGCGCCACGCGAACGGGTCGTGTCGCGATCCATGCGGAGGACGCGAAGCCTGGGGTGAAGCGATCGAAGCTCCTCCTCCACCCGCTCAGTTCCCACGCTCCCGAGCCCAAGTCGACGGCCTCCGCAAGATGGGCATTCCTCCCCGGCAGGCTCCGCATAGTCGCAATAGTGACAGACGTGCCGCAGGTCGCGCCGATGAAAGGTGAGCGAGATGTCGCAGTCGGGACACTTGGGGATGAACCCGCAGTCAGCGCACTGAACGGAGCGCGCATACCCCCTCCTGTTCAGGAGCAGCAACGCCTGCTCACCCCTCTCCAGCACTTCATGGAGCCGTCGCTGGAGAAGTGCAGAGAAGATCAGCGGTCCCTGGAGTCTTGGCTCGACGCGCATGTCCACGATGGAAACCGCGGGCAGGCGCCACCCATCGACCCTCTCCGGGAGCTCAAGAAGCACATGCTTGCCCGTGAGGCAATGCTGGTAGCTCTCCAGGCTCGGCGTGGCCGAGCCCAGGACTACGGGACACCCTGCCTGATGAGCTCGCATGATGGCGACATCGCGCCCGTGATAGCGGGGATCGCGTTCCTGTTTGTAGCTCGCATCGTGCTCCTCGTCCACCACCACGAGACCCAGCGATCGGACCGGCGCGAAGATGGCGGAACGGGGACCGATCACCAATGACGCCGGCATCGAGCTGGCACGCTTCCACGCGTCGTGTCGTTCCCCCGCGCTCAAGCCCGAGTGGAGCAGGATTACCCGGTCCCCGAGTCTGCCCCTGAACCGGGCGACCATTTGCGCGGTCAGTGCGATTTCCGGCACAAGGCAGAGCACGGATGATCCCTGATCCAACGCGAAAGCAGCCGCTGCCAGATAGACTTCCGTCTTCCCGCTTCCGGTGACGCCATGAAGCAAGAACGACGCGAACTGTCTGCGGGCCA
>JALOPK010000393.1 GCA_025453925.1 Candidatus Eiseniibacteriota bacterium
CATGGAGCGGGATCTGGAGGAAGGGGTTCTGCTTCTGCCCCACGCCAACGTGCCAGCCGTGGCGCTTCAGGCTGCCGCCGTGACAGTGGTGAAGGGTGACCGGGGTCCGGCCGGAGACGACGCAAGCGAGGCTACGGAGCCGTCGCTCGTGCTCGGATACACTCGGAGATCTGGAGCATCCTTCCCTCTCGCGAGGATCTGGGGAGCGATCGGAGCGCGGCATTGAACTCCTCGACCTTCTCTGTGAGCCGGACGATCGATCGCATCAGCGAGTCGATCTCCGCCCCGAACTGTTCCGGGGTAATGGTTTCGGCAGGAGAGTCCTTCTTCTGCGGCAACGGCATGACTTAACCTCTCATCCGATGGAGCGCGCCTTGCAATTCGGCGAGCTTCGAGATCAAGTCGGTGAGCTTGATCTCGACTCCTTGAACGATCAGATACCAGTCGCGCTGCTGAGGGCAGTACCTCGCTATCTGGTACCCCGAGGAGAATATGTTGAGATCGTACCCCGGCGGAACCCGAACATCCCGAGGATCCATTTCGGGATGTTCGAGTAATGGGGTCACGAGAGTCGACTCCTTATCCACTCCCACCACTCCTTCAGACGAAGGAGAGCCCGCCGCCAAACGGAGGGGCGAGGGGCTCGTTGTCCAAAGGGACGGCCACCCACTCCGGAGCCTGATAGGGATCCGAGAACTTTCCGGACGTGGCATCTTCGGAGACTACCGCGAACTGGTAGGCACCGGGATCCACGTCGATGTCGGTGATGGTGTACTGCTGCGGCGCTGCTGCGTCGATGCGGGCCAGCGGCGGGACTTCGCCCCGATCCACCTTGCCGAGGAAGTCAGGCTCCCCCTGCACGCCCATGTGGAGATTGCCGTGCGTCGCGCCTTCCGGGAGTCGCCAGAAGATTCGCCGCTGTCTCATTCGTGCCATGCTGGTCCCCTATTCAATTCCGCCGCCAGAGGCCGGCGGCAGCTCAACGTAGATGATCCAAGGTTGCTGGGCCGGAGTCGTCCATGCCGTGCACCCTGTTGCGTTGCAAGATCGGGCAGACGCATAGTACAAGCCCGGGCGGGTCGGGGTCCACACCCAGCTTCCCTGCCCCGCAGCGACCGACCCGGTTGCCACCCGCGTACCGGTACTTCCGGCTACCACCGGGTACTTTCGTACCTCGATCTCGATCCTGCTCTGGCTCGGCTCCCAGCGCAGCGTTATCGGCTGAGCCGTGTAGCCCAGCATCGTGCGCGCGGAGGACGTGGTGCACGTCGGGCAGGCGGGATCGAGCATCACCACCGGGGCGTTCGGCACCGCTTCCACGACGCGGGTCACAGAGTTCGAGAACGCGCTGACCTCGCCCGTGCCACGCCGGGCAGTCGCCGCGACGTAGTTCGTGCCCGGGGGAAGGGGCACGTCTGCGCACACCTGCGCGCCCTCCTGATCGGTCTGGCGCAGGAAGTTGCCCGTGGGCCAGCTCGAACACTGGGCGAGCGCCGTGCACGTCGACGGCTTCGGCTGAGCGGACCAGTAGAACATGACCTCAGTGAGGTCGGTGAGCACGGCCCCGTCCGTCAGGCGCGACGGGTTCACCCAGCAGATCTGCACCGCGCCAGCGGCAGACGCCCAGAGCATCAGAACGGTTGCAAGGATCCTCTTCATGCCGCAGCGCCCTCCATCCACTCAGCGAACGGCCGCCGGATCGCCCGGTGGAACTGCTCCGCCTTTGCGTCCATGGTATCGAGATCCCTGCGGGAGTCGATCCCCAGATGCTCGCGCATCCACTGGGCAGCCTGATCGGAGTTCACAACCACGGGACCGCCGCGCTCGTGGTGGACCCATCTCCAGAAGGCGGGGTTCTGGCAGATCATCGCCGCAGCCGTGGAGAGCAATGGCTTCTTGCGCTCCTGCGCCTTCTGCTCCGACCGCTCCTCGACCTTCTCGATGCGCTCGCGCTTCTCCTGATCGACCGGGGTGTCGTCGTCTGACAGCTCAACGAGCGCGACCATGAACGAGTCCACGCCACGGGTGAACCCGTCGAAGGCGTGCACCCGCCCATCCTCCGGAGGCTCGCACCAGAACGTCACCCCGTACCCGGCCGTCGAGGAGTCCTGCCATCCGGCCAGCATGAACTGACCGTCGTAGCAGGTCTCGTTTCCTCTGAGCCCCTGAACGTGGGCGACCGAGGCATGGAACCGCGTTCCCGCCCGGCCGCCCTTACGCTTTGTGAATGCCTTGAAGGGGTTCGGCTTCTCCTCGTTCGGGGACACGATCTTCATCTTGATCATGTGCCCGTCCTTGTCGTTCCAGCTCGCCCCCATCAGCATCAGCTCTCCGGCCCACGCGAGCTTGCTCATGAGTCCCACCCCAGCAGGTGAGCAACGATCGGCAGCATGACCGCGATCGCGATGCCGATAGCAGACCCCCAGATCATTGCGAGGATCAGATCAGGAGGTCGTCTTCCCCTTCGTCTTTCGGCGCGGACTTCTTCGGACGGCCCGGCCGCTGACTCAGCGGACGCACCGGGTCCCGCGTCATGCCATACGTTTCCCCGGGGCCCGGAAGAGATACCACCGTACCACCTTTCTTCAGGAAGGAATCCACGTCCCTCGCCAGCTTCTCCCGCAGCCGATTGCGCTGCTCCTCCGTCGACAGACTGGGGACTACCACCCCCGGCTTGATTGTCATCGGCTTGCCATTGGTTGCCATCGATCATCTCCCTAGCTCTCATCATCCGCTCACGACTCACCTCCGGAAGAGGCGGCCCTATTCTTTTAGCTCCCATTGCGCACCCTCAGTATGTGATCACCCTTCCCCACCTCGATACCGAACTGCGCATCGAGCATGTCCTTCCCCTCGCTGGTCGGCATCACCACGTCGACGCGGATCCCCTTGTGCAGGGTCATCGCGCGCCGGGCCAGAGTGAACGCCGCCTCAGCCCCCACGAAATTGCTGTCGTTGTCCGCGCATATGATCAGGTGCTCTACCCCGTGCGGCGGCTTCCACTGGTGCATGTTGCCCGCGTTCATCAGCGCCCACGCTCCGCCACCGTATCGGTTGCTGCCGGCGATCGTGGTCTCTATCCCCTCGCCCACTACGAGCAGCCCGTTCTTGATCGGGCGCAGACGGATCGCAGCGCCGGTGATCGTCTCCATCGCCTGAGTCATCTTCTTCACCCGGCCCTCCGGGGTGACATAGGTCCTATGGATCGAGATCGGATTGCCGGCCGCGCTCCTGATCATCGCGAGCATCGCCGGGAACTGTCCCACGTACTTGTTATTCATGTAGAGCGGCAGCCCGCCGTGCCCACGAATATCGAGCAGATCGCCGAGATTGTCCAGACCGCGACCACGCAGATACTCTGCCGCAACAAGCGGGGTCACGGCTTCGCGCCACATGGTATTCAGCCGGGTCTTCACCATGGCGAGGTCCGGCGCGG
>JALOPK010000002.1 GCA_025453925.1 Candidatus Eiseniibacteriota bacterium
CACCAGCGGCCCGCACCCTTGAACGGGGCAAGGCTGAACAAGAGAAACTCGAATCCGAAACGGCTCCGGAAGCGTGAACTCTGCCCCCGATGTCTCACTCGCGCCGCGACGGATATCGCCCCACAGGCCCTCTATCCGGTTCGTTCAGCGGCCACAACAACGTTGTGCATGAGCATGGCAACTGTCAAGGGTCCGACTCCCTTCGGCACCGGGGTCACGGCAGACGCAATCTCCCTTACTTCACTGAACGCCACATCGCCGACCAGCCGGTCTCCCACCCGGTTGATTCCGACGTCCACCACGACGGCCCCGGGCTTGATCATGCCGGCGCTGACGAATGCCGGCCTCCCGATGGCTGCAACCAGGATGTCGGCCTCACGGCACACGGCGGGGAGATCCCGCGTCCTCGAGTGGGCGACCGTTACTGTCGCATCGGCCCTCGTCAGCAGGAGCGACATGGGCATTCCGACGATGTTGCTTCTGCCAAGGACCACCGCCCTCGCGCCCGCAATGACGATGTCGTAGAAATGCAGCATTCTCATGACGCCCGCCGGTGTGCACGAGACGAACAGGGGCTCGAAACCCTTGAGTGCCAGCGCCCCCATGTTCATGGGGTGGAAGCCGTCTACATCCTTGGATGGCATCACCGCCTGCTGGATGTGGGCGGTGTCGTACCCCGGGGGCAGGGGAAGCTGCACCAGAATGCCGTGCACACCAGGGTCGCGGTTCCAGGCATCGAGCCGCTCCGACACCGCGGGTTCGCCGGCGTCGGCTGGCAGGTGCTCCTGGCGGGAGTCAATCCCCAGCCTCGCCGCGGCGCTCACCTTCCCGCGGACGTAGGAGAGGGAGGCGGGGTCATCGCCCACCACCAGCGTGGCCAGCGTTGGAGTGCGTCCGGCGCTCCGGAGCCGCTGGATACGTGAGGCTAAGTCCGCGTAGACATGGTCGCGAACCGGGCCACCCTCCAGCAGTACGAACGAACCCGCCACCGTTCTACTCGACTTCAAGAAGGTCGGAGTACAGCGGGAATGCCTCGCACAACTCCCTGACCTTGACGCGCACGGTCTGCGTTTCATTCTCGTCGTCGACGTGGGTCAGCACGCGGTCGATAAGGGCGGCGATGGCGCGCATCTCGGGCTCCTTCATTCCGCGGGTCGTCACCGCGGGGGTTCCGATGCGCAGGCCGCTGGCGATGAAGGGTTTCTCCGGATCGAAAGGAATCGTGTTCTTGTTCACCGTGATCCCGGCCTTGTCCAGCGCCTCTTCCGCCACCTTGCCGGTGAGCTTCTTGGGAATCAGGCTCACCAGGAAGAGGTGGGTATCGGTGCCGCCGGACACGATGTGGTACCCCAGTTCCGCCATCGCCCTGGCGAACGCCGTCGCGTTGAGCCGCACCTGCCGCTGATATGCGCGGAACTCCGCGGTCATGGCCTCCTTGAAGCACACCGCCTTCGCCGCGATGATGTGCATGAGCGGACCGCCCTGCGTGCCCGGGAAGTTCTGGCTGTTGATCGCCTTGGCGAAGTCCTGCTTCATCAGGATGAGCCCGCCCCGGGGCCCACGCAGGGTCTTGTGGGTGGTGCTGGTCACGATGTCCGCGTGGGGAATGGGGCTAGGGTGTTCACCGGCGGCGACCAGGCCCGCGATGTGCGCCATATCCACCACGAGGTGCGCGCCGACCTCGCCGGCAATGCGCCGGAACGCCGGGAAGTCAAGGGTGCGGGGATAGGCGCTGGCGCCGGCCACGATGAGCTTGGGTCGTGCCTCCTTCGCGACCTTCAGCAGTTCGTCGTAGTCGAGCTGTTCCGTCGCCTGGCTCACTCCGTACTGGACCACGTTGAAGAAACGGCCGGAGAAGTTCACCGGGTGCCCGTGACTGAGGTGCCCACCGTGGGAGAGGTTCATGCCCAGCAGCGTGTCACCGGGATTCGCGATCGAGAAGTACGCGGTCATGTTCGCCTGAGTGCCCGAGTGGGGCTGGACATTGGCCGCCTCGGCGCTGAAGAGCTGCTTCGCCCTGTCTCTGGCCAGCGTCTCTGCCACGTCAACGTTCACGCATCCGCCGTAGTAGCGCTTCCCGGGATATCCCTCGGCATACTTGTTGGTCATCACCGAGCCCATGGCCTCCATCACGGCCCTGCTGGTGAAGTTCTCGCTGGCGATGAGCTCCAGGGTCGTCGCCTGCCGAACGACCTCCGCGCGGATCGCTTCGAAGATCTCGGAATCAACCGTCTTCAGATGTCTCATTTCCTGGGTCCTTCCAGTCATACGCCCCTCACGGGGCTCCCGTGTCACATGTGGGATGAAACACAGCGGGCCGCCCGCGGATATCCGTGGCGACTACCCGGTAGTATCCTTCCGATCCGGTCAAGAAGGCCTCCCGCACAAGAAAGCATGTGTCGGCGACTGAGGCCAGTGGCCTGCCGCCGCCGACCGAAAAGGCCGCCGGTACCTGGTACACGAGATAGCCCGTCGCGCCGCTCATGCGCCGCCACGACAGCAGGAGGTCGTGGCCGCTGCGGACGCCCTCGAGGGCAAGCGGCGGGTTCCCGTTCGCCAGGGTGACGGTCATGGAATCGCACGCTACGTTTCCCGCGGCATCGCGGACAGTGACCCGCACCACATACGCTCCGTCGGGGTGCAGCCCGGTATTGAAGGCGTGGGCCTCATCGGTGACTTCCGGCAGGCTGTCTCCGTCGCAGTTGGTGAGGATGTGGTAGAACTCCCGGGTATCATAGTCGCCCGCGGTCGGACATACGGCGTCGTGCTTCCAGAGCACGGGCACGATGAGCTCATCGAACGCGCCGCCCTGGTACACATCGATCTCGTGATTGAAGTAGACAGCACACCGATCGTTCACCACAGGGAAGAGAGGGCGGCCCTGGGGATAGATGTGATACCGGATCTCATGGGCGCACAGTACCCACGGGCTCTTGGTTCGGTCGCCCACGTGGGCAATGATGTCGACCAAGCCCGTGAGCGAGCCGGCCGGAAGGTAGGTGGACGTATTGTCCCGGCAGAAGGCCAAGAGCGCCCCATTGGCCTCCAGAAGGAAAGGAGCGTCACCTTCCACAACGTCGTCGGCCAGAAGGAGGGGATTGCCCGTGCAGAGCCACTCACCGTTCCACGCGGTCCCCGTGGCCGTGATTCGGGCGAAATGAAGATGGGTGAAATCCGCCACCGGCCATGGCACCAAGGTGCCCAGAAAGTCGCCCTGGGCAACGGTATCGCCCACGCTCACCGCGATGCTCAGCAGGTCAAGGTGGGCATAGAGCCAGCCCTGGCAGGGCCCGGGCCCTGCCGAATCCCCCACGGCCACGCGCCAGTGGTAGGACCCCGAGGTCGTCAGTACGGCTTTGACCACGCCGGGCGCGACCGCGTACACCGGCTCATAGTGCGCCCCCATGAAGTCCACTCCGGGATGCCGGTAAGGGAATCCGCCATAGTTCTGGTATTCGCCATAGCTGTTCCCGATGGGGGGGAGCGTGTCCGGCAGAAATGGCCACGGGATGCCGCGGGTCGCGGGTTTGAGCGGAGGAAGCGGCATCCGCTCAGGCGGGCCGCGCCGCATGACCATTCCGTCCCAGCACAACCGCACGCGCCATGCCGACCATTCATCAGTGCCCTGGACAATGCATCCGACGACCCCTGCCGTGGAGCCAAGCCAGGTGATCCGTTCGCCGGCCGCGACGGTGAACACCGGCACCGGCTCACGCTGGTCGAGGAGGAACACCGCGCGAGCCGTGGCAACGAGGAGCCGCTCCGCGTCCCAGGTGAGGCCCACCGCGGGGGCGGGGATCCCGATGGCGTCCGGCGCAGCCCCGCCGTGGATTTCGATGGTGCGCTCTCTGGCGACTGCCACCCGTCCGTCTATGGACACCGCAAACGGGGCACCCGCAGGATGGCCTCCGACAATCCGGCCTTCTCCATCCGTCACCACGATCCGGTCCCCGGAAAGAAACGCGAACCGCATGCCGCCCGGCGCGACCTGGGGACTGCGGAAACCCGGCCGCCTCGCCGTGCTGACCAGCCGCCCGTCGGCGGTGAAGAAGCCGATCTCACTCTGCCCCGCGTCATCCACCGCCACCTGCACGAAACCATCACGCATGGGGAACCGGTCCACCGGAGCCTTGGTGACGAACACGGCGAAGACCAACGCAAGACAGTGCGTCACGACCTCCCTCCTGGGGTCACAGTTCGAGGCCTCCCGGCGAGTTGTTTCTCCTGGCCCGCCGGCTTGCGGATCCTGCTCCGGCGTCGAGGTCCGCCGCAGATGATGACGCTCTCGGTGAGGGGAGTTCGATCACTACCGTCGTCCCCTTTCCCACGGTGCTGGCGATCTCCATTTGCCCGCCATGATCCGAGATGATCCGATTGCAGACCGACAGCCCCAGGCCCGACCCCTGCGCCTTGGTGGAGAAGAACGGCGTGAAGACCTGGGGAAGATTCTCGGGAGGGATGCCCTCTCCGGTGTCCACTACTTCGACGCGCACCGAGGCGGCATCGGCGCGCTCCACGGCGCGCACGACGAGCACCCCGCCGTTGGGCATCGACTCCACGCCGTTCAGCAACAGGTTGAGGAAAACCTGTTGTACCTGCGCATCATCCATCATGGCAAGGGGCGCCGGGGTAGGCAGTTCGATGTTTACCTTCACGGCCTTGTCCGATGCCCTCGTGCCGAGCCCTTGCACTGCCTGCATGATCGGCCGGTCGATGGCACACGGTTCGATCCGCGGTCGGGCGGGCCTCCCCAGGGTCAGGAGATCCTGCACGATGCCGTTCACCCTGGTGATCTGCTGCACGATCGTGTCGGTGTGGCGCTTGGCCCGTGGATCACCGGACAGAAGACTACCGAGAATCTGCACCCCGGCCAAAACGCTGGCCAGCGGGTTTCTGATCTCATGCGCCATGCCGGCCGCCATCGCCCCTAAAGATGCCAGTTGGTCCGCACGCCTGACCCGCTCTTCCAGCCGCTTCACGCCCGAGAGATCCTGGAACACGAGGATCGATCCCCGCTCCACGTCATCGTCAGGCTCGATGGGGGCGGCGCTCACGCCCAGTACGATTGATTTTCCGCTGGGCAGGCGCACCCTCTGTTCCATGCGCATCACCGACTCGCCTGTCCTGATGGCGCGGGAGAGGGCGTCATCCCGCTTGAGGCCGAGAATCTCCGCGGCGTGCCGGCCAACCGTGTCGGCGTCGGTCAAGGACAGGACCGCCGTTCCGTGCCGGTTGATGGAAAACACCCTTCCCTCGGTGTCGAGCACCATGATCCCCGACGGCACATGGGCGAGGAGTTTGGACACGATGCGCTTGGATCCGGCGGATCCCGCTCCGGAGAGGAGGGCGTCGATCAGCATGGAAAGTGCGGTGACCCGTTGTTGTTCCCTGGCTCCGAAGGGAGCGCCTTCCAGGCCGTGCACCAGGAAGAGGCGGAGGGTCGGCCCGGACCGGCCCAGGGGGACGACCAACACGTCACCTCCATGGGGCGTGTGCTCGAACTCCGCACTGGGAAGCCTTTCTTTGAGAAGAACCGGGCCCTGGGCGGAGATCATCTCGCGAGCCGATCTTGCGGTGCCGGCCACGCGGTCGACCAGAGCCGCGCCGGAGAGGTCGCCGGTGTCGGCGAGCGTAACGAGGGCTCCCCGGCGGACCTCGCTCAGTCTCGCGTAGCGGCATCCGATCAGGCGGCGCGCCGCTTCAACGATGGTGTGGTGGAACCCGTCGCCAGGCTTGCTCGCGAAGATAGGCTCCCAGATGAGGTTGTCGCTCCACAGTCTGGAGAGGCGGAAACAGAGCTCATCCGGCGTATAGGGCTTGATCAGAGCCTCCCACCCCGCCGCCGCCGCCCGTTCGAGGACTTCCCTGCCGGAGGATGGGCGCCCCGTCAGCACGACGCACCGGCAGGCGGTCTGCAGCGCCGCGATGCCCGCGGGGCCGGCCTCCTCCAGATCCACGACGACCGTGACTCCCGTCCATCGCGGGTCGCCGGGAGGCGGGAAGTCCGCGGGGGAGTGGCACGCGGTCACCAGAGCGCCTTTGGCGGCGAGAGCCCTCTCGATCTGCGGCTTGAAGTGGCGTGTTTCGAGGAGGTAGATTTCCGCGAGTTCCAGCACGTTCACTCTCCGGTCTTCGATCAGCGGGACCAGGAAGATACCCTATGCGCTGATCCCGGCAAAGGTGGAGGATGGAGGATTGGAAGAATGGAAGGGTGCAAGAGTGGAAGAGTGGAAGAGTGGGGGGAGGCGCGATGACTGTGCACGGTGAACAGTGGCCGGCAGACAGTGAATTCCTGGCGCTGCGAGGCCAGTCGCAACCCTTGACCGCATGCGGCCGGCCGCTACCTTGGGTAAAGAAGGCTATGAGGTACACCAGGGATCGGGTGAGGTGCCTATGACGGACGAACTGGATGCCCTTGAGGAGGCGCCGAATCATTCGCGCCACGCCATACTCATCGTCGACGACGAGGTCACATTCCGGCGGTCGCTGTCGGAGGGTATCTCCCTTCTGAGCGGCGACAAGTACCAGCCTGTGGGGGTCGGTTCGGTCGACCAGGCCCTGGCCCTGCTCAAGCATCGCCCCTTTGCCGCGCTGGTGACGGATATCCGGATGCCCGGGAAGGACGGTCTCCAACTCCTTCTTGAGATGAAGCGGCAGTCCATTCGGGTGCCGACTTTGGTCACCACGGCGTATGGCTCGCCGGCCGTGCATGCCCAGGCGGCGCGGAGCGGAGCAGTACGGTACATGGAGAAGCCGTTTCCTCTGGAGCACCTCATCGACTTCCTCGACGCCGCCACGGCGGAAGTTCAGACCGCCCGCGCCCGCTCGCTGGACCTCGTCGAGGTGGTGGAGATGCTGTGCATGGGCGGACGCGATATGCGGGTCGCCGTGCGCACCCGAGACATCCAGGGAAGCCTCTACATCAAGACCGGCGAGATCGTGCACGCGACCATGGGTGAGCGTACCGGCAGCGAAGCCTTGCTGGATCTGCTTGCCCTGCCGCAAACCCAGATCTCCACCGACCCGGGCGAGGAAGCGCCCGAAATCACCATCGATGTACCGTGGCGCGAGTTGACCGAGGAGGCGTGGCGGAGACGAACGCTCATGGCGCCTCGCCACGCGGGGGCGGCGCCGCCCACGGCGCCCGAGCCCGCACCGGTTGAGGCACCCGAAACCACGATCTCGACGGAGGCCGAGCAGATGCTCGCGAGGCCGGTTGAGCCGGCACTTCCGGCACCCGAACCATTGTCCCCCCCCGCTCCCCGTTTCTGGGCCGGCGTTGGCATTGCGGATATCGAGGCCCGGCTCGCGGCAGCGCTTGGATCCCCCCGCCCTCCGACGGTGCTCGAACTCGACGCCGCGGACCAGGCTTCGGCGCTCTTGGCAACGGGCACCGGTGAGCGCGTGGGCGTTGCGCTGGGCGCGGGAGGTCTGGTGGGGTGTGTCGTCAAAGTGGCGGGAGCGGCGCGGGTGTATGTGCCGGCGGCCAGTCTTCATGCGGTGCGCGGGGATTGTTTCGGGCCGGCCCTGCCGGAGCGCCGGCTCTATGCCTGCGCCCGGGCGGCTCTTTCCGCCTCGAAAGAACGCACGGGCCGCTGGGCCGCGCTCAGGTCTCGGGGCGGACACCGAAATGGAGGCGGTCATGGAACCCGATGAGATCGTAGGAATCCTGGGATCACGGCCAGGAGTATCCAGCGTGCTGATTGCTGATCAGGGCGGGGCAATCCTGGGGCACGCCGGCGACACCGATCCCGAGGCCCTTGCCGCGGCCGCGGTCTTCGTGGTGTCGTGCGTCACCAGGCTCGGGGATTCGCTGGCTCTGGGTGATCCGCTGTACGTCCTCGCCGCGTCTGCGCACCGAAGGCTGGCGTTCGTCCAGGGAACCGCGGGGTTGGCGGCGATGGAACTCTCCGGCCCGGCCGTCGCCTCAGGTGCCTGTCACGAGGCCCTCGCCCTGCTCCACGGGCGATAGGGCCGACCGGATGGAAAAGGAGTCATGATGGTCAAAGAGCAGATTGCTCAGTTGGCGACCGTGTCAGGGGTCATCGGCTGCGGCCTGCTGGCCCGCGATGGCGCGGTGCTTCTCAACATGATGCCGGAGTTCATCTCGCCGGGCGAAGCGCGAAAGGCCGCCGACGCCGTGGTGGAAGCGATGCTCGGGCTTGAGACACTGGAGGAAGGCGTCTGGGAGATCGACATGGCCTTCGCCGAGGTGCTGTGCGTGATCCGTCCCGTCGGAACGTCTATCCTGATGCTTCTATGCGACCCCGACGCCAACTTGCCCATGCTGAAGATGAACGTGAACGTCGCGGCGAAGCGCATAGCGGCCGCGCCCGCCCACGAACTGACCGAGCTGCGGGCCGCCGCCGAGGCGACGCTCCAGGCGGAGCGACAGGCGGAGCGACAGGCGGAGCAGATCGTCGACGACTCGCTTCCAGTCGATGCGGTCAAGGCAGTCATCGCCGCGATCCGCGAACAGCTCGCCCAGAGCGACGTGTCGGACGCGATGGTCGACCAGATCCTGGGATCGACGGGTCTCAACCTGGAGGCGCCCACCCGGCCGAGCCTCAGAGCGGCACTCAATGACATTCTCGAGAAGGGGATCTCGAGGTCCATGGGCCGGGCGGAGGCCACCCGCTGGCTGAACCAACTGGTGAAACAGCACGGCCTCACAAAGCCCGGTGCGTGAATACTTCGGGAGGCCTTTCGATGCCCCTCAATCGCGCAGCCTACTGTCGGCGTTCCCGCGCCGATTCCTCACACCTTTTGTCCAGGAGGACACATCTCATGAGAGCGCTCTCGGTTCTTGTCTGCACACTGATTCTCTCCACCGCGACCTCCCGCGCCGAATCGTACCGCGATATCGAGAAGCGGGTGACCGAGCACCGGCTGCCCAACGGCCTCACGTTCCTTTTCCTCCCCCGCGGGCAAGCCCCGGTGTTCTCATATGCCACCGTGGTCCACGCGGGCGCCGTGAATGAGCAGTACGGCATCGGTGGTCTCGCGCACATGATGGAGCACATGGCTTTCAAAGGCACGAGGACGGTGGGCACCACCGACGCCGCGGCCGAAGAGGCGGCGCTCCAGCGGGTGGACGATGCCTATGTTGCACTGCTGGCCGAGCGGCGCAAGGGGGTGCGGGCGGATTCGGCGTTGCTGGCAGATCTCACCAGCGTGTTCCGCGCTGCGCAGCAGACGGCCGGCGAGTTCGTCGTGGCCAATGAGTTCTCCAAGATCCTCGACGAGCACGGCGCCGAGGGAGTGAACGCGGGCACGGGCGCGGATCAGACCGTCTACACCTACGCGCTGCCCTCCAACAAGCTGGAGCTGTGGGCGATGCTGGAGAGCGATCGGATGACCAACACGGTTTTCCGAGAGTTCTACAAGGAGAACGAGGTGGTGCAGGAAGAGCGCCGTATGCGGGTCGAGTCGTCCGCCGGGGGACGACTCATGGATGAGTTTCTATCCGCGGTCTACAAGGAGCATCCCTACGGACACGGTTTGATCGGCACACCGTCAGACCTGAAGAGCTTCACCCGGATGGATGGCGCCCGATTCTGGGACACCTACTATCTGGCGAACAACATGACGGTGGCCGTGGTGGGCGATGTGGACGTCGAGCGCGCCAAGGGAATCGTCACACAGTACTTCTCAGTGGTTCCCTCGGGGCCGGAGCCGCCCCCCGTGATCACCGCCGAACCGCCGCAGGCGGCGGAGCGCCGGGTCATTCTCGAAGACGCGGCCCAGCCGTTCCTGGTCGTCGCGTATCACGTCCCCGATGAGAACCATCCCGACTTCCTCGCCTGTAAGGCCGTGATGGACGTCCTGGCGGGGGGCAGGAGCTCCCGCGCCTACACACGGCTTGTGAAGGAGAGCCAGCAGGCCGTCCAGGTCGGCGGGTTCGTCGGATACCCCGGCTCCCAATACTCTACCGTGGCGCTGGTATTCGCCGTTGCCTCCACAGGCACCGATATCCACGATCTGGAGACGGCACTGCATGAGGTTGCATCGTCCATGACGAGCGACCCGATCACCAAGGAAGAACTGGACGGCCACAAGGCCCGCGCGAAGGCGCAGTTCCTTCGGCAGCTCCGCTCGGATGAGGGGCTGGCAATGCAACTCGCTCACTTCCAGGAGTTCCAGGGCGGGTGGCGCAACCTATTCACTCATCTGGACAGGGTAGATGCCCTTACCACCGCCGACTGCAGCAGGGTGGCGGCGGACATGCTTCGACGGAACAACAGAACGGTTGGTATCATCGAGCCGCCGGCTCAGGATCAATAGGAAGCGAGAGAGCCCATGAAAACCGTCACGCCTTTGCTGAGCCTGATTCTGGCAGCACTCTTCTCGTTTGGATCGCTCGCGATGGCGGCGAAACCCTGGGAGGAGTTGACATTTCCCCCACTCTCGCCGCTTCGCGTGCCGGATGTGCCGGAGCATGTGCTCCCCAATGGGATGACGCTCCTCGCACTTGAGGACCATGAGTTCCCGCTCGTGGACGTGACGGCCTACCTCAAGGCCGGCAAGGTCTACGACCCCGTGGAACGGGCAGGACTGGCGGAGATGGCCGCCGAGGTCATCCGCACCGGCGGCAGCACCGCGACCAGCGGAGACGATCTGGACACCTATCTGGAGTCCATTGGCGCCAGCATCGAGATCCAGTGCGACCGCGACATGGCCACCGTCAGCATGTCGTGTCTCTCCCAGCACGCCGACGCCGTTCTGGGCAAGCTCGCCGAGCTGCTGCTGAGTCCGGCGCTGCCGGATGAGAAGATCGAGCTGGCGAAGGTAAGCCAGAGAACCGCGATCGCGGCGCGGAACGACGAGCCCTTCGACATGGCCCTCCGCGAGTACTCCAAGGTTGTGTTCGGGCGCACCAGCCCCTACGCGAGCCATCCCGAGTACGCGACCATCGAGGCCATCTCCCGTGACGATATCGAGGCTTTCCATCGCACATTCTACCGTCCCGACGCCATGGTGATGGTGGTGACGGGTGACTTCCGGAGCAAGACCATGAGGAAGTCGGTGGAGCGGGCCTTCGGCGGATGGTCGGCCCCATCGGAGCCGCTTTCCCTGCTGCCCGCCGTGCCAGAAATGCAGCCGCGAGGCGTCTACTATGCTCCGAAGCTGGATGTGACCCAGTCCACCATTCTCCTGGGCCACCTTGGATTTCGGGCCGACGACCCCGACTATCCTGCCATGAGCCTGCTGGACCAGATACTGGGCGGGGGATTCTCCTCGCGCATCATGAACGAGGTTCGCACCAAGCGTGGGCTGGCGTACGCGGCCCAGTCCATTCCGGGTCAGGCATATCCCCGGCCGGGCATCTTTGGCGCCTTCGCCGGCACCAAGTCGGAGTCGACGCTGGTGAGCATACGGGTCATGGAACACGAGATCGCCCGCGTGACCGAGGAGCCGGTCACCACCGAGGAGCTCGAGCGCGCCCGCAGCGCGATTCTCAACTCCTTTGTCTTCAAGTATGATTCTCCCTCCAAGGTCGCCAACCGCGTCGGCTACTACCGCTTCCACGGGTACTCCCCCGACTTCCTCCGGCGGTACGAGGAAGGTGTCAGGGCTGCCACGCCACAGACGATCCTGGATGCCGCACGGCGCAAGATCCATCCCGACAAGCTTTCCGTGCTGGTGATCGGCAACCGGGACCGATTCGGCGAGCCGCTGGAGGCCCTGGGCGAGGTGACGGAGGTCGATGTTGCGATACCGCCGCCGCCGTCCACGCTGGGCGAGGTCACCCAGACCGATGCGGGGCAGGCCGCGGCCGCCGTTCTGTTAGCACGGGCTGCCGAACTGGCAGGTGGGGAAGCTTTGCGCGCGGTGACATCGCTGAAGACGGTGTCAGACGCCAACGTGAGCATTCAGGGCATGAAGCTCGCCATCGCCGGTACCGAGATCCGCGTACTTCCTGATCGTGTCTTCACGTCCCAGAAGCTTCCCTTCGGGGAGATCGTGACCGTGGTGGACGGCGCCGGCGGCTGGATGCGCGGACCCCAGGGCGTCCAGGACCTGCCCGCGTCCATGGTTGCCGAGGCCGAGGCGGAGCGCATGCGGGAGGTTCTCTGGGTGCTCACGCACTACGGGGAGCTCTCACTGCAGATCATGGATCCCGTGACAGAGGGTGATGCCTCGCTGCAGCGGGTGTTCGTGGCTTCCGATGCGGTCAAGGACTGGGTGCTCTTCTTCGACGCCGACGGCATGCTGGCGGGAATGGACTACCAGGGGATGGACCAGCAGGGTCCGGCCGCGATGTCGGTCCGGTACCGCGGGTTCATGGAAGTCTCCGGAATCAAGGTTCCTTCCGCGATTGAGATCCACCGCGAAGGGGAACCCTTCCTGACCGGCACGGTCACTAGCGTCGAGGTGAATCCGGCCATCGACGAGGCGATCTTCCAGCGCCCTGCTCCCTGAGCTGATTGGGGCGCCAGCGGGTCGGGGAATCGCGCACGCGGGCTCGCCCAGCACCGGGTAATCGTTGGGGAAGGAGGCCGCGTCTTCGGCGGATAGACCATGACAATACGACGGACGATTCCGGTGTACATCGGGCTCACGCTCCTGTGCATCATGGCGGTGGCGTACGGTGTCGCCCACGTGGTGATGTTCCGCAGTTTTGCCCAGGTCGAGCGCCATGACGCGGAAAGGACCCTGGCGCGCGCCCTCGCCGTCCTGGATGCGGAGCTCGCCGAACTGGATGCGTTGACGGCCGACTGGGCGAAGTGGAACGACTGCTACGACTTCGTGGGAGGAGCGGCGCCCGATTTCGTCCAGCGCAACGTGCTCGATGAGACCTTCCGGACCCTGCGCATCGACGCTATCGTCTTCATGGATCTGGACGGTGAGATCATCGAGGCGAGGGGATTCGACCCAGTTCGCGACACCGGCGCCCCGTTGCGACAAGACCTGCTCGACTTCCTCCATGGCGGAAGTCGGGCCGCGCTCCAGCAGCGCGGCGACGGCGCGAGTCGCGGTGTTCGAGGGCTGCTTTCCCTGAGCGGCGGAGAAATGCTCATCGCTTCCTGGCCGGTTCTCACCGGCTCAGGCGCCGGCCCGCCCCGCGGCACGCTCGTCATGTGCCGCCAGCTCAGCGGGTCCTCGCTGAGAAGTCTGGGCGAGAAAGCCATGGCGCAGCTCCGCATCCGCCCGGCTCACGACCCGGACCTCCTGGATGAGCTGAACGAGGCCCGGGATCTCGTCTCCTCGCGATCCAGACTGGTGCTGCCCCTCGACGATGCCACGATGGCCGGGTACGCCGCCGTTCCCGACCTCTCCGGGGGCTCTCCTCTCGTCTTGAGCGTGGCGATGCCGCGCACCGTCCACCACGAGGCCAAGCGCTCCCTGTGGTACCTCATGACCGCTCTGGGCATCGCCGGGGTTGTGTTCGCCGTCGTAAGCATTCTGCTGTCCGAACGACTGGTGCTGACCAGGCTCGCCGTTCTCGCCCGCGCGGTCCGCAGCCTCGGCTCCGACGGCCCGGCCAGCAGGCTCCCCGTGGAGGGGGCGGACGAGCTGGCAGATCTGGGGACGGCCATCAACTCGATGTTGGACGCAGTCCAGCGCTCGCAGATGGTGCTGAGTCGGAGCGAGGAGCGGTTCCGGCGCATGGCGGACAGCATCGCCGACGGCCTCGCCATCATCGAGGGCACGACGACCGTCTACGTCAATGACCGAGCCTGCGAGATCTTCGGCTGTCCGCGGGAGGAGCTACTGGCCGTCAGCGGCCTGGACCTGGCGGCCCCGGAAGAGCATGAACGGCTCCAGATCATCATTGAAGACGCGAAGCGGCGGGGGATCTACCCGGACGAGCTGGAGTTCTGGATCCGGCGAAAGGACGGCACGCGACGGTGCGTGCACAATCGGTACTCCCTCAGCCGGGTGGGGGAGACGGTCGCCGGGCGCTTCGTGGTGACCACCGACATCACCGAGCGGAAGATCGCCGAGCAGGCGCTTGAGCGCCTCAAGGATTTCAACGAACGCATCGTGCAGACCATGGCGGAGGGTATCGTGGTGGAGAACGACGCGGGGATCTCCACCTTCGTGAATCCCACGGCTGCCGCCATGCTGGGATACGACCCGGGCGATCTGGTGGGACACCCGTGGCATGAGGTCATTCCAGCGGATCAGTGGGCGATAGTCGAGGATGCGAATCGTCGGCGGCGGGGAGGAGAGAGCGACCGCTACGAACTCGGAGTCGTGCGCAAGGACGGGCGCCGCATCCAGATTCTGGTGAGCGGGTGTCCCATGATGGAAAACGGCAAGTTCGCCGGCACCATCGCCGTGTTCAGCGACATCACCAGCCGGAAGCGGGAAGAGCAGGAACGGGAGCTCCTCCTGCAGCACACCCGGCAGCAGGCAGCCCAGATCAGTCGAATCATGAACACCGTGCCTGAGGGCGTGGTGGTCACCGACGAGGCTCTTCACGTCGTGCAGGCGAACCGCACCGCGGAGGAGTACCTGAGCGTGCTCCGGGAGCCCGCTACCGACTCCGTCGGGCACCTTGGGGGCGTCTCCATCGCCGACCTGGTCGCGACGGAGAGCGCTGCGCGCTGGCATGAGGTTCGGCCGCCGAACTCGGAACGCGTGTTCGAGCTGACGACCAGACCGCTTGATACCCTGGGGTGGGTGATAGTCATCCGGGAGGTGACCGAGGAGTTCCTGGCGCGGATGCGTGTTCAGGACGCCGAGCGCATGGCTGCCGTCGGGCAGGTGGCCGCCGGCATCGCCCACGACTTCAACAATATCCTCTCCAGCGTGATCGGGCACGCGCAGCTCCTCTTGCGGGATCGGAGTCTTCCTCCCACTGTTGCGGACAGGGTCCACGGCATTTCGGAGCAGGGGCACCGAGCGGCCCGGCTGGTCGGCCAGCTCCTGGACTATGCTCGGGAATCCCTCACCGAACGCTCTCCCGTGGATCTCGCCGTGCTCGTGCGCGATGCGGCCACCATGCTGGGCAGGACCATTCCGGCCTCTGTCCGCCTGTCGGTGTCGCCGGTGACCGGCACGTGCCGGGTTGTCGGGAACGCCGCCCAGCTCCAGAGGGTGATAGCCAATCTCGCCCACAACGCGTGCGATGCGATGCCGTCCGGTGGCGACCTCCGGATCTCCATGACCACCTGTCATTTGAGCCCTGGTGATCTCCCGCTTCCCCAGATGGCCCCCGGGGACTGGGCCGTGTTGCGTGTGGCCGACACGGGAAGCGGCATCCCTCCCGAGTACATCCCGCGCTTGTTCCAGCCGTTCTTCACGACCAAGGAGATCGGAAAGGGCACGGGATTAGGGCTTGCCCAGGCCCATGGGCTGGTGCGGCAGCACCAGGGCTTCATTGACGTCGCCACGCACGTCGGGTCGGGAACCACTTTTACGGTCTACCTTCCACTCATGCATGGCGACTCGAGTCGCGCTCCCCGGACGGGCGAACCGGGGCCGCCCCGATCGGGCAAGGCGATCCTGCTGGTCGAGGATGAGCCCGCCGTCCTCGACGTGAGCACCGCCATGTTAGAGGAACTGGGCTTCAGGGTCCTGCCGGCCTCATCCGGAGATGAAGCCCTGGAACTGCATGGGCGGCATGCCGCGGACATCGCGCTGGTCCTGACCGACCTTATGATGCCCGGCATGGATGGGGCCACGCTGGTCGAGAGGCTGGCGGAGCGTGATCCGACCGTCCGGGTGCTGGTTCTGAGCGGATTTCCCCCTGATGCTTCCGCGCGCCGCCGGCTCACGCCCGCGTGCGTCGGTTGGCTTCAGAAGCCGGTGGTCATGGAACGGCTCCTCGAGGCCGTGGTCGCGGCCATGGGCTACGGCATATCGCCGGAGGAGGGTTCCGCCAACTCGTCGATGCGGGCGTGAGTGACCTTCTGGAGACGGCGGAGCGCCAGATCGAGGTCTACCCGCGCCGCCAGGAGGTTGGTCCTGGCCCTGAAAAGCGCCAATTGGGCATCCTGGAGCTGCTGGCTGTTGATCGTGCCCGACTCGAACCGTGCGTTCGCGACGTCGTAGTTCTCCTGTGCAACGCCCAGCGCCTGTTCGAGGAGCGACGCGCGCTCCTGGGTGGTCGCAACGGCGCGGACCGTTGCCCTCACCTCCGCGATGATATCCTGTTCGGCCTGCGCGAGGCCGAGGTCCTCCTGATCGCAGGCGATGGAGGCCTGCCGGATCACCGCTCCCCGGCGACCGAATTCCAGCAGGGGGAACGAGAGACCAAGCCGCAGCGTCTGATCCCGCTGGGCATGCTCCCACGCGGGCTCCAGCGTTGTGTCGCGGCGCACCAGATCGACGCCGTAGGAGAGCGTGAGAACCGGGCCCTGCGATTGCCGGGTCTGGGCCAGGCGGCTTCGCGCGAGACTCAGTCTGAGACGGTGTGACAGCATCTCGCGCCTCCGCTGCAGCGCGTGGGATACCGCCTTGTCCAACGAGACCCGGGGGGCCGCCTGCGGTTCGGGCGCTCGCAGATCGACAGGCGTGCTCAGGTCGAGGCCCAGCAGAAGCAGAAGATCCTCCACCGTCTGCGTGCGCGCGGTCGTGCTGGAGAGGTAGCTCGCCCGCGTGGTCGCTTCCCGGAGTTGAAGATCCAGGGCGTCACCCTTGGACAGGAGCCCCGAGGCCAGCTTTCGCCTGCCCAGGTCTGCGTACTCCATTGCTACGTTGAGCTCGACGGAGTCGATGCGGGCCTGTTCCTGGGCGCGCACCGCCGCCAGGAAGGCCGCGGCCACGCGATAGTCCAGCTCCAGTTCCTCGCGCTGGTAGGAGGCCAAGGCGATTTCATGAGACAGATCTGCCTGGTGCAAAGCGATGCCTGCCCCACTGGACCGGTCCAGAATGGGCTGCTCGAGACTGAGACCCAGTGTGCTGGTGTACGTGGGCTCATCGCCCGTGCCGCTTTCCCTCGGGGCATCCTCCCATCGCTGGCCCGACAGCGTAAGCCGCAGGGCGCCGTCGGTCGGAAGCGGGAGGTTGAGGGCCAGATCCCCCGACAGGGTTCTGCTCTCCCGCGCGTAAAGGGCCAGCTCCCCGGACTCGGGATCCACCTGTTGGGCCGTGTACTGGCGGATGGACGGCGCGGTCATCGATAGATCGAGCTGAGGAAGAAACCTCTCCGCACGGGCGCGGGTCACGCTCAGGCGGCTGCTTTCCAGGGTGAGCCGGCTCGTCCGCAGGCTCAGGCTCTGCTCGCGGGCGAGCCTCTGGGCCGTCTCCAGGTCCAGCCTGAGCATCGAACCCGCGGCCGTGAGCGCCGCGAGGAACATGGCGGCGCTATTCATAGCGCAGCGCCTCGATGGGGGGTATCGCGGCGGCTCGCCGGGCAGGGTAGTAGCCGAAGATCAAACCGACACTCACCGACACGGTGAAGGCCAGCGCCACGGCCGGAATCGTCGGACTCGCCCTGAACTGGGTGATCAGATGGATGCTGCCAGCGAGGAGCAGGCCCAACGCGATGCCGAGCAGCCCGCCCGCCAGGCTGATAGTGGATGCCTCCGCGACGAACTGGCCGAGGATGTCGGCTCTTCGGGCACCCAATGCCCGCCGGATCCCGATCTCGCGCCGCCGTTCGAGCACGGAGGCAAGCATGATGTTCATGATGCCGATCCCGCCCACCAGAAGGCTGATGGCGGCGATGGCGCCCAGCACGATGTTGAACATCCGCTGCTCCTTTTGCTGCTGCGCCATCAACTCCTCGGGAACCACCAGACCGAAGTCAGCCGCGCCCATGTGGCGGCGCTCGAGGAGCCGCCGGAGGGTCACCGCCGTCGGGCGGAGCGTTTCCTTGGGTGCGACCTTCACGGTGATCTGGGTTAGCTCGGCGACAGGGGCGACGATGCGGCGGCGTGCGAGATCAGTGTCCAGCGGCACATAGATGTCTCGATTGAGATCCCTCGCCTGCAGCACCCCCGCACTCTCGGCGATTCGGGGCGTAGACCTCATCACGCCGACCACGGTGAACCAGTCGCGTTCCACCTTCACCCTCTTGCCCAGGGGGGATCGGATCGGGAACAGGTCCCGCGCGACGCCTCCGCCCAGCACGCACACCGAGCTAGTCCTCTCGCCGTCCATCTCGTGGAGGAATCGACCGTGCGCGAGAGGCGTCGTAATCACCTGGAGGAGGTCCGGCGTGGTGGCAACCAGGAGACACTCGGCCTCTTCGTCGGCGGCCAGAACGCGTGCCTTTCGATCAGTCTGGGGGACCACGGCGACCGCCGTGGGGATCACGGATGAAACGGCATCTGCATCCCGGCGGGACAGGCCCCGCGAGAACGCCGCCCCTTCACCGCGACGGTCTTCGGAGTCCTCGCCCAGATCCCGGATAATGATGTTGTCGCTTCCCCATGCCTCATACTTCGCGAGCGCTTCGCGCTTGGCGCCTTCTCCCACGGCCAGCATGGCGATGACCGCGGCGACGCCAAAGACGACCCCCAGCGTGGCGAGCATCGACCGCAGCTTGTGGGCACCGAGCCCGGCGACGCCGACGTGGAGGCTTTCGGTCACGCGGGCGCGGACCGAATCCAGCAGATCGAACGTCGGTCGCATGAACAGGGCTACCCTCTCCCCCTCACGCGGGGCGCTCGGTCGCTCCTGGGCCGCTCCCCTCCCGCACGCGAGGCCGAATCCTTGGGCTCGGTGGTGAGGCGAGCGTCGGCGGCGCCCGGCTCCACCAAAGAGACCGCCTGGCCGACCGTCAGGCCGCCCGCCACGACCACATGATTGTCATTCTTGGGGCCGAGCCGGATCGGAGTCATCACGGACCGGCCGCCCTTCACCGTATAGGCGACCGTGGTGTCGGCGGATCGGTAGACGGCGTCGATCGGGATCCAGAGGGTATCGGGTATCTCGTCTATGATGATGGTGGAACTCGCGGTCATGCCCGGCCGTAGGATCGGGCTTGGCGTTTCAACCAGCACGGAAACCTCGAAGACCTTGACGGGATTGTCGCCGCTCTTCTCCCGGGCAAGGGTCGCCACGGATCGCACCGCGCCGGTGAACAGACTCTCGGGGAAGGCGTCGAGCCGCACCTCGACTCGCTGGCCTTCCTTGACCTTGGCGACATCCACTTCGGATACCTCGGTTATGACCTCCATCTCGTTGAGGGCCGGCAGCTCGATGATCGGCTGCCCGGGCCACGGGGTGTCGCCCTCCTGCACCTTCTTGGGCTGTTCGCCGCCCGACCAGACCTTCGGGTAGACCACCAGGCCTTCATTGGGCGCCAGCAGGGTCAGACTTCCCCGCTCCCGCTGGGCGGTCTCCAGCTGGGCCGTCGCTTGGGAGACGCGGAGCTGGAGCTTCTTCTCGTCTTCCGCGTTGATGGTGCGCTGGCTCGTCAGTTTGGTCTCGGCCTTGGTGACATCGTTGCGTGAGCGTTCCAACTGGAGTTGCTGCTCTCGCTGCTTCACCTCCGCCTCGTATTGCATCTGTTCGAGCTGAAGTTCGGCCAACTCATAGGCCGCCTTGACATTTGCCAGATTCGCCTGGAGATCCTCCATCAGGGAGACATTGGCCGCCAGAGCCCGGGAGAGGTCGGCCTGGGCGATTTCCAGCTCGGACTGTTTCTGTTCGATGGTCTTGTCCAGCGCGCTGGTGTCGAACTGGGCAAGGAAGTCCCCCTTCTTCACGGTGGACCCTTCGGGCGCCAGCTTCACGACCTGCGGGCGATCGCTCCAGTTGCCGACGCGGGGCGAGGTCACCGTGGCCGACCGGGTTGCCCGGAGCTCGCCGGTCTCGGTCAGTGAGACGATGAACGTTCCCCGCTGCACGGATGCGGTGGGCGTCTCGGGGGCGGACCGCCGGGTTGCAAGGATCACAATCGTTATAACCAAAGCCAGAGTTGCCGCCATGATGGCGCGTTTTCGCAGCAATCCCGTCACACGCACTGGGTTTCCCTCCCCTGTCACGCGTCATCCCTGTCCGCGGTTGCCCTCCCGGCTGGACGATATGCTCTCGTGGTCGTGACCCGGAGTACACCGGCACACCGGAAGCCACACGGATACGTCAGCAGGTGGTTCATTCCGCGATGCCTCATCAAGCAAACACCGCGCCCCGTTCGGTACAAGCCTCCCCCGTGCGGTGCACGCCCCCCTCCTCTTTGGAGGAACCCGCTTCGTCGCGTCCGCGGGCGAGACCACGCCCTGCCTTGCTCTTGAGGGCCACGCTTTATCGTGTCCGCGGGCGAGACCCACTCGGCCATTCATCATTGCCCGTCGCCTCCGTTGTCCCCGGCCTTGCCATAGGCCATATTCGGCCCGTGCCCTGAACCAGCCATCTGAGGTATCTCCCGATGCGTCGAGGGTTTCCATGATCCATATGAATCACGCCAGCCAGGCGGTCCTTCCCGAGGCTTCGATTCGGGCCGCTCATGCCGTATACTCCCACTATGCGGTCGCGGGATCGCTGCCCATCGAGAGGTGGAAGGAAATCACCGCCACGGCCCGCCATAGGGTCGCCAGCCTCGCAGCGGTCGATGCCGTTGACATCGGCTTTGTCGCCAGCACTACCCACGGTCTGCAGTGTGCGATGCAGCTCGTGCCATTCCGGCCAGGGGACCGGGTGATCGTGTCCGGGGCGTTCCCGACCATCGTCGCACCATGGATGTATGGATCCGTTGCCGGCGTGAGGCCCTTGTTCGTGGAGTGGACCGAACCGGAGGCGGTGCTGCAGGGTGTCGCCGCTGCCTGTGCGGAAGGCCCCGTAAAGGCGGTGTTCATCGATTGGGTGCACTACACCACGGGCCGCATGCTCGATCTGGCGCAGGTGAGGGCGATCATGCCCTCGGATTCCTATCTGGTCGCCGACGTCATGCAGGGGCTTGGGCTGCTTCCTTCCCCCGCCCGGCACGTCGACATCATGGCTGCCGGCGGGGCCAAGTGGCTCATGGGGCCCGAGGGAACGGGCATCCTCTACCTTCGGCCCGACCGGCAGTGGAATCCCGGCCCCGTGGGCTGGCTCTCGGCCGAGTATGACGACTTCACCCACTGCATGCCCCCACGCCCGCCTGCTCCGGGGGCTCGCCGGCTGGAGGCCGGTACCCGCAATACACCCGGCATCGCGGCGCTTTCGGAGAGCATCAACCTGATCCTCGAATCGAACGACCCATGGGGGAAGGTCCGTCCCATGGTGCAGGCCCTGATCGAGGGCGCGCGACGCCTTGGCCTGGCGACCTCAGTGACGACTCCGGAAAGCGGTATCGTGGGGATCGAGGTCGCCGATCCGCCCGCCATCGCCGCCGGCCTGCTGGAGCGTGGCATCCGTGTCTCCGCTCGGGACCGCTGGGTCCGTATCTCCCCCCACTTCGTGAACACGATGGCGGAAGTCGACACCGTGCTCGCCGCCCTCGCGGATATCCTCGCCGGAGCGTGATCGCTGCCTGTTTCTCATATAGGACATGTCCAATATAGGACATGTCCTATATCAAGCGCCTCCCGCTGCCGCCTTGCACATCTCCTGCTGGAGCAGTGTAAACCGCGACCGCTGCCCCAGTGGGAGCGACTTCAGTCGCGATCCGGTAATCCCCCGTCGCGCCTCACGGCGCTCCAACATCGTTGGTGCACCAGCCCCGTGCCCTGTTGGAGCGGTGTGAACCGCGACGGCGCGTCAGCGGGCGTTGCGGACGACGCGGAACCCGAGACGGTCATTCTGGAAGCCGGGGACGATGCCCAGACGGCTGGCCGACCTGCAGGCATCGGCCCGGGTGCGCCAGCTCCCGCCACGCTGCACCCGCAGCGTGCCCTGCGGCGGGCCTAAGGGGTTCGACACTGCCTCTGAGGGATACTCGCCGTACCAGTCCCCGCACCACTCGGCGACATTGCCGTTCATGTCGAACAGGCCCCAGGCATTGGCAGTAGTTGTGGCAACCTCATGGGTGTGGCTGCCCGCATTATCGGTGAACCAGCAGTGCTTCCCCGACATGCTTGCGCCCCAGGGGTACGCTGTGGTCGTGCCTGCGCGGCATGCATACTCCCACTCGGCCTCGGTAGGCAGCCGGTAGCCCGGCGCCGATTGGTCCCACCATGCCTCCCCCGATTCGACGGGCGGGTTTCCGCCGAACGCCGATGTCAACGCCTTGTCTGCGTAGTAGCAGGGTTTCAACCCTTCCTGCTGCGAACGCCGGTTGCAGTAGATGACCGCATCGAACCAGGTTACCTGTTCAACCGGACGGTTCGGCCCGCGCCACCGCGAGGGGCTCTTCCCCAGGACCGCCTCCCACTGGGCAACGGTGACCTCCGTCGCCTGCATGAAGAAGGGCGCAGGCAGCGTCACCTCATGGGAGGCTTCTCCTCCATCACGACCCGCCTCCATGGGCGGTGATCCCATGGTGAACGTTCCCGCGGGAACCGCGACGAAGCCCTCTGGCGCCTCGAAGGGGATCGGCGCGGCCAGGCCATCGTCATAGACAAACTCCACCTCCTGCTGCAGCCATTCAGATTCCGATCCGCCATCGTCGATCGCTTGCGCATAGATGCGCTGGCGACCCTCGGCGACCTCGAACGAGAAGGTCCCCGCCGCCTGTTCGACTGCAGCCTGCGGGTCATTCACCGCACACCGGTAATGGGCGATCGCGCCATCGTCAGTGCCCTCCAGGAGCACGGTGAGAGTGGTTCCGCGTACACGCTCACCGCTCACTGGCGACACGATGCGGACCGACGGAGGCGCATCGATCACCCGGAACTCGAACCGGTGGGGCTCGGAGTAGTTACCATCGCAGTCCTTGGCCTGGACCTGGAACACATGACTCCCGCGGGGCACTTCCGCGAGTTCCGCGCGTGCGCGTTTAGTCACCACCGGCTCTCCATCGTCCAACTGGTACCGGTACTCCTCAATGCAGCGCTCGTCGTTGCCGAGGAAGACAAAGGTCGCAAGGCGCGCATCCTTGACGTTCATGACGCCCTTGGGAGTCTCGAGAAGACGAACGGTCGGGGGTGCCCCCGTGGCGGTCGGCACGGGCAAAGGCGCGACATAGGGGCGATCCGGCTCGGCCTGCGGCACGATTGGTGGCGCTATGGGCACGGGTTTCTCCGACGTACACCCCAGCTCCCGCGCCGCATCAGGCATGATCTTGAACAAGTCCTTCAGCCTCTGCCCCATGCGGTTCACCGAACACCTCACCTGGGCGGTCTGCACATCCACGAGCTCGGCGGTCATGAAGTAGTCGCCCTCGACCTGAGAGAGCGAACCGAGCACGATCCAACGGACATTGAGGATCTCGCCCATCTGGATGGCGCACTCGGTCTCGGTGCAGTCGATGAGCTGCACCTGCTGCTCCTTGAGGATGGTCTCCATGTTCTTTCGATCGACCACCACGAAGTTCCGCTGGTTCACGAACTCGCTGCGCAACCGCTCCGAGATGATGTCGGCCTCCTCCGGTTTCACCAGATTGGCCTTGAAGTGCAACACGGCTAGACGTCGTTCGAGATCGCCGGCCGTGGCGGACGCTGCGATCATCGTTGCCACGCACACAGTCGCCGACCAGCGCATACTCGCTCCTTTCAGTGGGGCAGAACAGGCATCACGTGCGGGCCGACCCTTCGCTCCCTGCGTGCGGTCAAGGGGCGCTCTCCGTGAGGTAGTTCCGGGGAGTGATCGTGCCGTTCTGCGACAGATCGAACACGTACCACCATAGTCCGGTCCCCGATTGGGGCACGTCCCAGCTCGCGATCACACCGGTGCCTGAGTAGACCACCACCCGTGCGTTGGACTGGGTGATCGGGGTCTCGTCGCTCGAGTACTTGAGGACCGCGTACTTACAGTCAGCGATAAGCTGATAGATGGTGATCGTCTCGGGACCCTCTCCATCAGTATCGTCGCGGTCGAGGTAGGCGTAGGGCTCCGAAGTCTCGCTGCCGCGTGAGCCAAACGGATAGTAGATGTGATACTGATCACCGACCCACATATGGCTGTCGAGATCGCGGGGGCTCGTGCCCCATGACATGACGATGCGATACTGACCCTCCGCCAGTTGCCGGCTGAGCACGAAGTTGGCCACCGCCGACTGACCGGCGAGGACGACATCCTTGTTCTCCGTGATGTACCCGGACCGGGATGCCGTCAGGTCGTAGGCCCCGTCCAGGAGCGCGGGGAATTCATACCGTCCGTCCTGACCAGTCGTTGTTGACCGTGTCATCGGTCCCGCAAGATCGAGTCGCACATCAGCAAGCGCCGAACCCGTCTGTGCATCGGTCACCAGCCCCGATATGCCGACGGATGTCGCCACCACGCTCACCACGGCAGTCGGTTCGTCAGGATCATTGCTCAGAATGACGATGGTTCCTGAAGAGGTGTCGAGATCGGTGCCGAATTGGGCGGTCGCATGCAGCTCCTGAGTCGCGCCCGGCGCGAGCGTGAAGGATGCAGGACTCACCGACAGCCACGTGAGGTCGTCAGCCACAGTACTCACGTTCAAGATCAGGTTCCCGATGTTGCGCACGGTGAGTGTCCCTGTCACGCTCTCACCGGGGGTGAACGGGAAGGAGAGTGTCCGCCGTGAGACGTCGATGTTGGGCCACACCTGCACTCCGGAGCCGGAGCGAACGGGCCGGATGCCGCTGAACGATGTCGGCATTCCCGGTTCGAGGCCGGTGCGGGATGCCGAGCGGCAGGCGAAGTCGGGGAAGGCGTATGCCCCCCCGCGGATGACCCGCCACGTGCCGGTTGTCGGCCCGCGGGGGTTGGCGGACGGCGATACGGCGTAGTAGTCGGGATCGAACCAGTCATTGCACCATTCGCTCGCATTCCCACTCATGTCATGGAAGCTCCACCCGTTGGGCTCCCGGGTGCCCCCATCGTGCGTCGTATTGCCCGAGTTCCCCGCGTGCCAGCAGAAGCGATCATCCATAGTCTCGCCCCAGTAGAACTCAGAGTTGGAGCCGGCGCGACAGGCATACTCCCACTCAGCTTCAGTGGGCAGCCGGTACCCCGACGCATCCCAGTTCATCCCCACGGTGGGCATCTGCGCCGCCAGATCCGCAGCGTCGTAGAAGGGGACATACCCCTCCCGCAGGCTCAATGCGTTGCAGAATGCTGCCGCCAGAAACCAGCTCACGGCCTCCACTGGCCGGTCTGCTCCCGGGAATACCGAAGGGTTCTCCCCTGTGACGGTCACGTACTGCTGCTGTCGCACTTCGTTGCGGGACATCGAGAACGAGTTCACGGTCACCGTATGCACGGGCCGCTCTACACCGTCGCCTACCTGGGGCGACCCCATTTGGAATGTCCCACCCGGAACCGCCACCATGTCAAGAACCGCACCCGCCCGCGTCATCCGCACGGTTGCGGTCTGCGTCGCGCCCAGCATGACCATCACGGTGGTCTCTCCCCAACTGGAGAGCAGCCCCCCACGAAACCCCTCGACGCGGATGCGAAGCTGGCCGACCGGCACTTCAAGCTCCAGCCGGCCCCGGGCGCCTCCCTCAAGGATTTCCATGGCGCGTCGGACCACGAGATCAGGGCCCTGAAACACCATGACGTATGCGCTGTCCACCAGAGAAGGGCTCGCCATGCCGTTGCCGGGGCCCTCCCACTCCAGTTGGAGGATGAGCTGCGCGGTCTGCGGTGTGATGAGGTCCTGCTGGCAGGAGAGCCCCGCGAGACACACGAGCGGAAGCGCCACCCGGCCCAGGAACCAGTTCCGGCTTTCTTTCATGGTCATCCCCCTCCTACCACGTGCGCGCCAGGACGGAACGAACCTCAAGGCCGCTGATATCGGTCTCTCCGGACGTGGTCCATGCGGTGCCGGAAAGAGTTCCGCCGTCGATCGTGAGAGTGGTCTGCCTGCCCAACCTGAGCCGGGGCCCGATCGAGGCGCCGAACACCCGGCCTCCTCCGGATCCATACCCATTGTTCCCCTCGATTCTTAGGAAGCCGGTTGCCTCCGCCTTGAGCCAAGGGGCGATCACATACCCTACCCGAAGCCGGAGCGCACCCTCCGGGCCAAAGGAATTCGCATCTTCGTCCACCAGGCCCGCATCGCTGTCTGCCTTGCCGGCAGCCCGGAACCGCGCCCACATGCGTACCTCAACCGGATCGAACAAGCGGGGATAGATCGTCAGCAGACCCCGGATATCGGTCCGCGGCCCAAGTCTGCGCAGCTCATCGCCTTCCCAGAGGTCGCTCCCGTACACCACCACTGCCACGTCGGTCTTGAGCAGTGCAGGTGCGCTCCCCACCGAAACGCGGCGATAGAGACCCGCCGTGAACACCAGTTCCTCTCCCGGATCCAGTTCCTCATCGCTGTCCTCATAGGGCTGATACCGCGCGCGGACCGAATAGCCGATCCCGCCCGCGAGAGTGTTCTCCCCCCACGGACGGGCCACGGCAATGCCTGCGGTCGCACTGAATCCGTCGATCGGGCTATCCATGGCGAAGCCGAGCTCGTCGCTCGCCACCAACGCGGCGATGGGAAGTTCCTCCTGCGAGAGCCGCGTAGACGCCGTGGGGACGCTGCAGCCTGCGCGCAGCAAAAGCGTCTGATCCAACGCATACCACGAAGTCTTGAGCACGACATTCCCCACCGCGGTGAGCTCTTCGTCGGCGGCGTCAAGCACGGTCCGCCCAGGGTTGCTCTTGAGAGTGAGGCCAAACCGCGAACCAAGCGGCAGATCGAGTCTGATGGGAACGGCGATCTGAGAGACCTCCAGGGTCGTGGTGTCCGCGGATTCCCATTGCCGAAGGGCGAGGCCGAACTCGAGCCGTCCGTTTCGTTGCGCGGCGGCGGAGCACGCGAACGCCGCGGTCAGCATCACAACGAGTGTCCTTCGCATCGTCTCCTCCTACGGGAAATCGATGTCGATCACAATGGTGGGGGGCCCTGCCTCCCCCCCGATGGAAGGCTCCCGCGAGTCCTCGCCCGGATCGACGCCTCCGGTGACCACGTCCGCCAGATCGTCGAGGAGATCGGAGGCCAGTTCCTCCTCCGTCGGGTTCGCACCGGGCCATTCCTCTTCGCCTTCCCTTGCACCCTCATCGACGACACCGGCTCCTTCGTCGCCAGGCCCCGCTTCCTCATCGGCTCCGCCGGGGCCTTCGTCGTCGGGTGCTGTTCCTTCACCACCTCCGCCTGCCCACCGTTCGCCCGTGCCTCCACCATCATCCCCGCGGCCGTGAGACGACCGCGCGAGGAACTCCTGTTCGAACTGACTGACATCATCGGCCACGCGGTCAGTCTCGGCGAGCTGCTGCACCTTGTCGGCAGCCTCCCTGAACTTCGGGTCAGCCTTCGATGCTGCTTGGTAGTGCGTATGGGCCTTGGGCCAATCGCCCGCGTCCTCGGCGGCGAGACCGCGGGAGAACTCCAGGAAAGCGAGCAGGTTCCTGGTGGGCCTTCGAGAGATCTCCTCTCGTTCGATCTCTGTGAGTTCGATGCCCAAGCGCGAAACCGCGTCAAAGACGATGCCCTTCTCCATATCAAACACGGCATCAAGCTTGCCACCCACGGGTCTCAGGTTGTCGAGCCGGCCCTGGACCACGTCGGCTACCGCGGACTCGATGTTCACCCCGCCGGGGAAATCCCGATACACGCCGTTGAGCACTGTGCCGGCGCCTGCGATCCTTCCCATACGCAGTGCGGTGCGATCATCAACCAGGCCGCTGGCACCCAGGCCAATCTCTTCCAGGAGCGCCACGACACGCGATCTTTCCAGAACCTGCAACCTACGGACCATGGAAAGGTCGGTCGTGAGGAACTCGGCCAAGCCCCGCCCCAAGACGGCAAGCTCCGAAGACACGCCGACGTACCGGAAGGGAAAGACGCCGACCGTCAGCCGGGGGAGTGCCTTGGCACGGGATGACTCCTCCTTCACCAGCCGCCCCATCTCGGTGTGCAGTTGTTGTCGCAGTATGAACCGGATTCTCCCCCGGATCTTGCGCTGGGCGCTCCGGGAAGGGATGGCGGGATACGCCTGGTAGATCTTGACCGCGCCATCCAGGTCGCCCGCCCGCTCCCGCATCAGACCTCGATAGAGCACACCCTCGGCCGACCAGTACCCCAGGCTTTGAGCGTTGGTGAGCTTCGTCTCCGCATCTTGATGCCGGCCCGTCCGGTAGTACGCCTGTCCCAGGAGGTCGAGTACCTCGCCGTTGTTGGGGTTCTGCACCGCCAGCGCCTCCAGGATCGGAAGCGCCTCCGCGCCCTTGTCCTCTGCAACGAGAGACCGTGCCCGTCCGACGCCGCTTGACGCACATCCCAGCACGAGCGCGCACAATGGGATGCACGCCCACACCAGCAAACGGTGCACCTCACTTCCGATTGATCGCGGGCTGGGGGAAGCCGTCCGCCCTCCATTCGCGGTTCCCCTCCCTCCGTTTCGGATTTCGGATTTCGGATTTCGGATTCCTCTGGTATCCGCCGGCTGCCGACTCATCTCATCTCCCTACCGTTCGATCCGCGCGCGAATCAGGCCGAGACTGCTTTCCTCAACGATCACTCTGAGGTTGCCGAACGGGACGCGATTGATCTCCCGGGCCAATTCTGAAGGATGCCCTTCGAATGAGATTTCGAACCGCGCCAGTTCCTTGTCACGTGAACGCGGGACCACCGTGAGCACGCCGTCAACGCTCTCCCTCACCACACGTTCGATCGTGGTGAGATCGGTCTGACTCCTCACCCCCGTGACCTCAAAGGCGACAATGCGCCGCCCGTACACTTCCTCGCGGGCGAGGCGCACCAGCTCACGTTCCAGCTCCGTGCCGACCTTCTTGCACATTTCCTGGATCGCTACCAGCCCCGACTGTACCGCCTGGGGATCGGCTCCGACGCCGCTGCCGCTGACCGTTCCAATAACCTGCCCATTGTCGGCGCGAAGGATCTGGAAGCTCCCCTCGGCGGTGCTGGAGCGGATGTTTTCGATCCCGTAGCTGCCGATCGCCCCTCCTCCCGAGAGCGCGACCCGCCCTATCACGAGCAGGTCACCACCCTGCGTGAGCACGTAGGCAGTGAGGTCCTCCGAAGGGAGGCCGGGGGACCGCGCCTGCAGAGTGCGGCGGTATTGGCCGACATCGATCACGCGGAAACCTCTATCGGTGAGCATGCCCTGCAATCGCGTCTCTGAGTAGGTCGGCTCCCGCCCTCCACCCGGGATCCCGTACTCCGCGCCGGTGGCGTCTTCCTCCGCCACGATCATGACCCGGGGGTGAGCCCATGCCGGGTGGAGCACGCCCAGGGCAATGAGATCGTCCTCCAGCACGCCCCTCGCCACCTGCGCGGCGATCTCCACGATCACTGTTCCCGCGGAGTCCCGTTCGCCGGTGACCGTGAAATCGCGCACGTATTCCCGCGAACGGGGGAGCACGTCGTCGCGAATGGACGCTACGTGGAATGAAAGGCTATCCTGGCCCATCAAACGACCTGTGGAGCGACGCACTGCCGCCCGAAGCGCATCATCCGTTGCGGCCTCCCGAGCCGCGTCCCGACCCGCGTCGGTATCGTGCCGGCCGGTGGCGCGCACCAGGCTCACTCGTGCTTCGGTCTGGATGCGGATCTCCATCCTGGCCAGAGCATCACGCGCGACCGAGAAGCCGGGATCGGTCTTCAGCGCCTCAGCGTACTCGCGCCGGGCCATGTCGAGGTCGCCGGCGTCCTCCAGGCGAATCCCCATGCCGTAGTGGGAGAACGCCGTCTCAGAGATCCCGGCGGCCGATGGCCTCTCCAGTTTCTTGCCGAGCCTGTCGGCGAACGCCTCTGCCAGCCTCCCGATGAGATCGAGCAGGTCGCCCATCTTGCCGGTCACTTGCTCCGCTTTGACGAGGCGGGTCGTCTCGGTCTCGACCATCCGCGCATCGATGCGCACCTTCTTGCCCATCACCATGAAGCTACCAAGCAGCAGATAGCGGGCTCCCACGATCCGCCCGATCCGGCCGGCCGTCTGGTCGTCAACCGCGCCGCTGGCCTGCAGACCGAGCTCCTCGGCAACCTGGCGGATCCGGGACCGCTCGACGATCTCCAAATCATGCACCTGGGAGAGCTGGGTCGCCAAGGCCGCAGAGAAACCCTGGCTCAACGGGTCGTAGGTCGTCCGATCAGTGAGGCTGTTGTTGAGGAAGTCGACAACGGCGAGAGTCTGGGGAGTATCTGCGGCGGAGGCAGGCGCCTGCCATGCGGACAGCGCGGCAAGCGCAAGACAGGGAACGAATGGCCGGCGCATCTGCACCTCCCATGCACGGGAATTCTGATCTACCCCCGAGCGCCCCACATCCACGGACGATGGTTGAAGAAGACGTCCGCTCTCAGGGAAACAACATGGACACCGAGGCCCGGATCCGTCAAGCAGTCGACCACGGTCCCCCCGCGGTGCCCATCGGTCGGACCGCCAGTCCCGTCCGGCAGTACTGAACTATAGGGAGGCGAGGAAGCTGTACCCATCAATGGGTGGGAGTCATCGGGCTTGGGCAGCAGTGGCGCGACATGGGCCACACTGCGCGTTCCGGAGACGACTACGGCAGCGAGGGACACCGACCGTGGTGAGTGCACCATCGCCATCAGGTCCAAGCGTGCGGCCCAACCAGGAGCTCTCGTGGCGGGAGCCCGCCGTGCCACGGCGTGGACCGACGCTCTTGGCCCTTTCCGGCTCATTCGGTCCGGAGGCGCACACGCCGTTCGACAGGGGCCCGCGCAACGCGTGACAGTTGCCCTGACCGGGTCGTGTTGTGTATGTTTGATGCCCGGCTCGAATCGAGCGCATTCCAGGCGCCCGCTGACCGAGCCGGAACACGGCGACTACTCACTCCGGAGGTCATCCGATGCCCAAGCTATACCGAACTGACGTCCCATCCGAAGCTCATCTGAAGGTCTTCGTCACCGATGTCCGCCTGGACGCGGACCTGGTTGTTTTCGAGACGAACGACCCCTGGGCCGCCACGGAAAGCGGCGTATGGTACTATACCGACATCAGGTCAGACGCCGACAAGATCGTGTGCTACACCGACATCCGGTCGGAGGCGGACGTGGTCGTGTACAAGACCGACTCGCAATGGGACACGGGTTGGATCAACAACAACAAGGCAGGGCTCCTGTAGATCATGCCCTCCTGCTCCTTTGCCGGCCGACGCATCATGCAACCCCGCGGCGCGGAGCGAATCCGGCAAAGGAGCAGGAGGCGGGGTTCACGCGGACCAGTTGACGTACTCTGAATGAGTGGACTTCCATTGCTTCCCGGTCTCACCGGTTGGGCCTCGGTTCTGGACCACCAGAATCGGCTCCTGGCTTCGCTGCTTCTGGTGCTGCTGCTATGGCTGACCCGTTCCGTCATCCTGCGGGCGGTCCTCAAGCAAACCACCGAGCCCCGGACCCGCTATGCCTGGCAGAAAGGCTCAGGGTACGCAGTCGCCTCTCTGGCGGCCGTGTTGCTCGTCTTGCTGTGGGTGGAGAGCCTTCGTTCCATCGCCACCATGATCGGTATCCTGACTGCAGGGCTTGCTATCGCGCTCAGGGATTTGCTTGTGAATCTTGCGGGCTGGCTGTTCATCATCTCGCGCCGACCGTTCGGACTGGGTGACAGGATACAGATCGGCTCCCACCGTGGCGATGTCATTGACATCAGACTGTTTCAGTTCACGCTGATGGAGATCGGCAACTGGGTCGACGCGGATCAGAGCACGGGCAGAATCATCCACGTTCCGAATGGCATGGTCCTGACCACTCCACTGGCGAACTACAGCAGGGGTTTCCACTACGTCTGGAATGAGATGCCGGTCTTGATTACCTTCGAGAGCAACTGGCAGGCGGCCAAGGGAATTCTCCTCCGAGTTGCGGAAGCCCACGCAGAGCATCTGACAGATGAGGCGCGACGCCGCGTGATCGAGGCGAGCAGTCGCTTCATGATCTTCTACACGAAACTGACCCCTATCATTTATACATCAGTGAAAGACAGCGGCGTGCTGCTGACCATGCGCTACCTCACCGATCCGAAGCACCGCAGAGACAGCGAGCACGCGATCTGGGAGAGCGTCCTCACCGAATTCGGCCAACGAAAAGACATTGAGTTCGCGTACCCCACTTGGCGTGCATATGTCCGCGGTGAGCCTCCACCGCAGGGAGAATCCCCGGCTTTCGTGCCTCCACCTCCCTCTTGAGTGGAAGGGGCGCGCGTTTCCGTCTTCTCCGCGTCACTCGTGAAGTCCCGCAGATTCGGGCTCGCGGAGCCCGGCGGGTCGGTGGACACGGGTGATCTCGCCGGGGTTTTGTCGTCGGCTGCTGAGACCCGCATGGCGGGAGCGTATCGCGAGGCGCCCCGCGAAGTCGTTACCGATACATGCTCGTGATGACGCGGCGGTACTTCTGCTGGATCACGCCTCGGCGTTTCTTCAAAGTGTGGGTCAGTTCGTCCCCGACCTTGAACTCATCGCGGATCAGCCTGAACTGCGATATTCGTTCAAAGGTCTTGAATCCGTTGGCGGGCGAGATCAGGCGCTTGACCTCGTCCTGGAACAGCTCGATGACCTTCCGGTCGCCGATCATCTCGTCGGGGTCTTGTGGAAGCCCCTTCTCCTCGGCGACCTTGGTCAACGCATCGAAATCCGGGACCAAGAGCGTGGCCAGGGACTTCTGGTCTTGCCCCACGACGACGGCCTGGGAGATGAACGGGCTCTCCTCGATCTTTGCCTCTATGGGGTAGGGCTCGACGTTTTCGCCGCCCAACAGAACGATGGTGTCCTTCGCCCTTCCGAGGAGTTGGATGTCTCCGTTCACGGAGAGACGCCCTATGTCGCCGGTGTTGAACCAGCCATCCTCGCTCAGCACCTCGCCGGTCGCTTCGGGGTTCTTGTGATACCCCTGCATGACCTGCGGCCCCTTGACGAATACCAGGCCCTTATGGCCCTTGAGCACCTGTTTCGAAGGGTTCTCCAGACTTCGGATTTCGACCTTGGTGAAGGGGATGGGCGGACCGACCGTGCGGAACATCGACTTGCGGGGGAGCCGGGCCGATACCACCGGTGACGTCTCGGTGAGGCCGTAGCCCTCGACGATCCTCAGACCGACGGTGTCGAAGAACTCGTCGACATGCTGGGGTAGCGCGCCGCCTCCCGAGATGGGGAGGATCAGGCGGCCTCCCATCTTCTGGCGAATCGCCGAGAAGATCCTGTGATCGGCGAAGTGGTAGATCGGCGCCAGCAGCGTCACGACGAGAACCGCCTTTGCGCGTCGAAGGAACTCCTCCCATGGGAGTGACGTCGCGAATCGGGGCTCTCTCCCTTCGATGACCCGCCAGGAGCGGGAATACCACATGGAGAGCTTGAGCAGTGTGAAGAACAGCTTCTGTTTGGATGGTGGCTGCTGCCGCACATTGTTGAGAATACCCTTGTGCAGCCCCTCCCAGACTCTGGGCACGCTGGCGATATAGTGCGGACGCAGAAGCTCGAAGTCGCGCAACAGCACCTGGCGCAGGGGTTTCGAGTAGGCCAGACTGACGCCGCTGGCGAGGATGATGTACTCCACGGTCCGCTCGAACACGTGCCAGGGCGGAAGGATCGACATGAAGATCGTGCCGGGCTTGATTCCGAAGTAGTCGGGAAGCACGTCGACATTGTGCATGACGTTGGCGTGGGTGAGTACTACGCCTTTCGGTACCCCCGTCGTGCCGGACGTGTAGATGATGGTCGCCACGTCGGTCGGCTTCACCTCCGCCGCGTAGTCAAGGAACTTGCGGGGGCTCACTGCGCGTTCTTTGCGGCCTTTCTTCAAGAGCAGATCCAGTGGTATGGCATGCTCGGGGCCGCCGTGGTACTCTTCGTCGAGGACCACGATCGTCTTGAGTTCCGGAAGCTGGTCTCTGATCTTGAGGAGCTTGGAGAGGTCCGTCCCTTCCGGCAAGGCTTCTCCTCGCTCCAGCTCGCGGCTCAGCCTGGCCAGCCGGTCCAGGACTGCCGCGTACCGTCCCTTCGGTGAAGGAATGGCCTTCAAGGACCGGAGCACGTCGCGCACTTCACCTTCAAAGTAACCCATCTCTGCCAAGGCCAGCGCCGCCTCTTGCTTGACTTCCGGGTCCTTGGACCCGAGGAGATCCACCAGCTTGTCGCGGGCGCCCGCCACTCGGTCGATGTCCCAGAGAGCCCTGGCCAGGGGGATGGCGAGCGCGGGATCCACCGTGGTATCGAAGAGGGCCTGCAAGGGGGGCAGGACCTTCTCGGGGTCGCCGTGGTGGCCCAAGATGTCGATGGCTGCAATCTTCACTTCCTTGGATCCGGCGGACCTGGCCAGGTTCTCCAGCGCTGCGTGGGCCTCGGCTTTGGAGTCCTCATCTTCGCTGCCGAGGAGGACTCTCGCGCACGCAAGCTGCCCTCGCTCGCTCGAGCGCAAGAGCTTCGACCTCAAGGCGGGCTCTGCCGACTTGCCGAGGGACTCGAGCTTCCTCATGGCGGTCCAGAGACCGGCTCCTTCGCCGGAGTCCGCGAGTCCGAGCGCGCTCTCGACCGCAGGGCCTACACTGGAGGCTTCCGCCTCCGACTTGCCGGGAGATGAGTCCTGGCCCGGCTTCTCCTCCCGCGCAGGAGCGGATCCCAGGATGACCGGGAAGGCGAGGACGATGGCGATGAAGGCGCGCATGGGCAAGACAAGTGATTCGAACGTTCCGGGAAGGAGCCAGGAAGTCCTTGGAAGCATGTGTCGGCTGCTTTCTCCACGATGGGGGAACCTCGGATGCGGACCCTCGCCATCCTAACATTCCGGAGAAGAGCGAGGCAAAGAATTCATTTCCTGCGACCCTTCGGGGACGATAAAATTCCACCTCCTGCCTGGGTTTTTCGCGCGGGCCAGCTTTGTCGCCTCGAAGGCTCGAGGTGCGGTGCGCATGGAAGACGTCCCATCGACTCCAGCCGGCCCGATCGACCGGCGGCCTCCCTTCCTTCAAGCCGAGTTCCCCTTTCCCTCCCCCCTGCCCAGCGCGTCTGGAAGGACCGCGCCTCGAAGGACCATCGTCAGGATCCTCAGCGGGGACTTCCTCGGGATCGAGGGGCGGCCGGTGGAGGTCCAGGTGGATGTTTCCGCGCGTGGTTACCCGGGCTTCCACATCGTCGGGCTTGCCGGCAAGTCCATCCGGGAAAGCCGTGAGCGGATTCGAGCGGCCCTGCGTAACTGCGGGTACCGGTTCCCTCACGATCAGAGGGTCGTCATCAACCTGGCACCCACCGCGGAGGAGAAGGAAGGCTCGGGTTTTGACTTGGCGGTGACGCTGGGCCTCCTCCTTGCAAGCCACCAGCTCAGCTTGAGCGAAGACCTGCTGCGGGGGGATGGGCTCGTGGCGGGTGTGGGGTTCCTGGGCGAGGTCGGGCTCAACGGGGAGATCCGGCCGGTGCCCGGCGCCCTGCTCGTGGCCCACGCGCTCAAGGAGCGCGGCGCGTCGCGCATCGTGGTGCCCCGCGAAAATGCCCGCGAGACCGTGCTCGTGGAGGGAATGTCTTCCTTTGCCGCCGGTGACCTGCACGAGGCCATCGCAGCG